>QGVH01000004.1 GCA_003242735.1 bacterium
CGGTGGTTCCGAGTGGAAGGGCCATCGCTCAACGGATAAAAGGTACGCCGGGGATAACAGGCTTATCGCCCCCGAGAGTTCACATCGACGGGGCGGTTTGGCACCTCGATGTCGGCTCATCGCATCCCGGGGCCGGAGAAGGTCCCAAGGGTCGGGCTGTTCGCCCGTTAAAGCGGTACGTGAGCTGGGTTTAGAACGTCGTGAGACAGTTCGGTCTGTATCCGTCGCGGGCGCAGGAGCGCTGCGGGGCGCCGTCCCTAGTACGAGAGGACCGGGATGGACGGACCTCTGGTGTACCGGCTGTCTGGCCTCAGGCAGCGCCGGGTAGCCACGTTCGGACGGGAGAACCGCTGAAAGCATCTAAGCGGGAAACCCCCCCCAAGATGAGCGCTCCCGGGTCGCAAGACCCCTGAAGGGCCGTCCGAGACGAGGACGTCGATAGGCGGCAGGTGTAAGCACGGTAACGTGCTCAGCCAAGCCGTACTAATCGCCCGTGTGGCTTGGCCTCCCAATAACCCCCCCTGGACTGTTTCGCTCTCGAACAGCAACGGTTGGGAAGGCCCTCACGCACCGTTCCCCGATCGAGAAGGCGCTCGCCGTCCACGGCTGATAGGCGTCCCACTCCACCCACACCCTCGTTGCCAGTGCATTGAGAATGTTCTGGCCGGCGGCCATGGCGCGGGGGCCACACCCGTTCCCATCCCGAACACGGTCGTTAAGCCCCGCAGCGCGGATGGTACTGCCCGGGCGACCGGGTGGGAGAGTACGTCGCCGCCGGCCTCAATTTTTTCCCCTCCCGATTCCGTCTTCCTGGTTCCAGCATCGGACGTAGCCGATCCGTTCCGGCCGTGACCGATCTGCCGTGTCACGACGCGGCCCGGTCGGGTGTTGCTTGCCGGAGGTTCGTTTCTGGCTCTAACTTGGACACATGACTGCAGAGAACGAACAGCCGGCGTCCGGGGCCGGACAGCGCGCCGGGTACGTGGCTCTCGTCGGCCGGCCTAACGTCGGGAAATCGACGCTGCTGAACACGCTGATCGGGCAGAAGCTGAGCATCGTCACCCCGCGTGCCCAGACCACCCGCCAGGCGATCCTCGGGATCGACACGACGGAGGACGCGCAGCTCGTCTTCGTGGATACGCCCGGGCTGCTCGAGCCCGCGTACCTCCTGCAGCACAGTATGCTGCACGCCGCCCTGGCGGCGGTGAAGGACGCGGATCTGGTCCTGCTGTTGCTCGACGCGACCCGGCCCGATGACCTTCCGCCGGCCGAGCCGCTCGAGCTCCTCCGCGCCCGGCGGGACCGGCTCTTCGTCGCGATCAACAAGATCGACATCGGCCGGCCGGAGGCGATCGAGAGGCTCGCGCAGTGGAGCGTCCGGGAGCTGGGCGTGGAGCCGCACCGCATCTCTGCGGCGACCGGCGAAGGGGTGGGCGCGCTGCGCGCGGCGCTGGTGGACGCGCTCCCGGCGTCGCCGTTCCTCTACCCGCCCGACGAGCTGGCGACGCAACCCGTCCGGTTCTTCGTGGCGGAGCTGATCCGGGAGACGGTGTTCGAGCGCTACGAGGAGGAGGTGCCGTACAGCGTCGCGGTGACGATCGAGGAATTCCGCGAGGCCACGGACCCGGTCTACATTCGTGCCACCATCCACGTGGAGCGGGACAGCCAGAAGGCGATCCTGATCGGGCGTGGCGGCGTGGGCATCCGGGAGCTCGGGCGGAGCGCCCGGCAGAAGATCGAAGCGTTCCTCGACGCGCGGGTCTACCTCGATCTCTGGGTCAAGGTCACACCCGGCTGGCGGCGCAACGCCCCGACCCTCCGGCGACTGGGCTACGCCGTTCCCGAAACGGCCGCCCGCGACCGACGGCGCCGCTGACGCACGGACCGCTGGTGCCGAACCGCTCCCGGCGGGAGGGAGCCGCGTCCACGACGACGAGCGAGGCCGCATGCTCGACAAGGAACTGCTGGAGATCCTGGTCTGCCCCCAGTGCAAGGGCGAACTCGAGTACCGCGCGGAGCCCGAGGAGCTGGTCTGTCACCACTGCCGGCTGATCTTCGAGGTGCGGGACGGCATTCCCATCATGCTGCTGGATGAAGCGAAGCCGTTCTAGGCACCACGGGCGGCGAAGGGAAGGACGGGCGCGCCGCGATTCCTGCCGTGGCGGTGCTGCGGGCGGGGCTCGCGGCGCTCGTGCAACCCGTCGGCGCGGTCCTGATGCGACCGCCCCGCGGGGGCTGGCGCGCAGAGCGCCACGCCGCCGCCGTTCGCCGGTCGTGGCGCAGCAGTCCGCTCGCGCAACGGGGTTCCGGGCGCTGATCCATGAGAGTGACGGAGCGCTGCGCGAGCCAACGGCCGTGCTGGGTGTGATCCTTGCAAGCCACCCGGCGAGCGCGGTGGACGGGTTGATCACCGCGAGGGTGCGCGCCGCGCACGACGGCACGCCCGGGATCCGGATCGAGAGCGGACGGCGCCCCGACGCGGACGGGCTCCTCTTCACGATGTCGATTCGCATTCCCGCGCCCCGGAGATAGCGGCTGTGGTCTCGGCGGAACGTGTGGTGAACTACCTGCGCACGGAGGCGGGCCGCCCGCTGAAGGCGAAGGAGCTCGCGCGTGCGCTGGGCGTCGGTGCGGCGGACTACGCGGAGTTCCGCGCGCTCCTGCACCGGCTCGAGTCCGAGGGCGCGCTCTACCGCGTCCAGCGGCAGCGCTACGCGGCGCCGCAGCGCATCAACCTCGTCGTCGGACGGCTCCAGACGATCCGGAGCGGCGCGGGCTTCGTCGTGCCGGAGGATGGCGGCGCCGATCTCTTCATCCCCGCCGATGGTCTCGGCTCCGCGGTGGACGGCGACCGGGTGATCGCGCGGATCGAGAAGAAGCGGCGGGGCCAGCGGCGAGAGGGCCGCGTGATCCGCGTTCTGGAGCGCGCACGCGAGACCATCGTGGGCACGTACCACCCGGCGCGCAATTTCGGCTTCGTCACCCCTGAGGACCGGAAGCTGACGCGAGACGTCTTCGTGCCGCCGGGGTCGGAGAAGGGCGCCAGGGAGGGCGACATCGTCGTCGTCCGGGTCACGAGCTGGGGCGACGGGCACCTCGGCCCGGCGGGGGAGGTCGAACGCGTCCTGGGCGCGGCCGGGCAGCCGGGCGTGGACGTGCTGGCCGTCATCTACGGACACGAGCTGCCCATCGAGTTCCCTTCCGAGGTGATCGCCGACGCGGAGGCGCTGCGCGACCGCGGCATCACCGCTGCCGACCTCGGAGGCCGGCTCGACCTGCGCGACGAGTTGGTCTTCACCATCGACCCGGAGGACGCCAAGGACCACGACGACGCGCTCTCCGTCAAGCGCACGGGCGAGGACGAGTGGGAGGTCGGCATCCACATCGCGGACGTGGGAGCGTACGTGAGGCCGGGGAGCGCGCTGGATGCGGAAGCGCTGCGGCGCGCCACGAGCATCTACCTCGTGGACCGCGTCATCCCGATGCTGCCGGAGGCGCTCTCCTCCGACCTCTGCTCGCTCCGGCCCGGCGAGGATCGGCTCACGGTGTCGCTCCTGATCCGGCTGGGCGAGGACGGGCGGGCGCGCGGCCACCGCATCGCGCGCAGCGTGATCCGCAGCCGTCACCGCCTGTCGTACGATGAGGCCCAGCAGGTGCTCGACGGGGTTGCGTCCATCGACCCGGAGACCGACGCGGCGCTGCGCGACCTGCTCGTGCTCAGCCGCGCACTGCGTGCGCGCCGGGAGGAGCGCGGCAGCCTGGACTTCGATCTGCCGGAGGCGCGCGTCGTCCTCAACACGCGGGGCGAGCCGACGGACATCCAGCGGGTGCTGCGTCTGGAGAGCCACCGGCTGATCGAGGACTTCATGCTGCTCGCGAACGAGACGGTCGCGGCGCGTGCCGCGCGGCGGCGGATCCCGTTCGTCTACCGCATCCACGAGCGGCCGGACGCGGACCGGATGGAGCAGCTCCGCGAGTTCGTCGCGACGCTCGGCCTGCGTCTCGGGGGAGGCAGGGCTCCGCGCCCCAAGGACCTCCAGCGGCTGCTCGAGCAGGTGCGGGGCCGGCCGGAAGAGGCCCTGGTGTCCACCGTCGTGCTCCGGTCGATGAAGCAGGCGCGCTACAGCGTGGAGAACGTGGGCCACTTCGGGCTGGCCGCGCGGCACTACGCGCACTTCACGTCACCGATCCGGCGCTACCCGGACCTGGTGGTCCAGCGGCTCGTGACGCAGGCGTTCATCGACCGGGAGCCGGTGCCCGCGGAGCTGGCGGAGACGGTGCTCCCCGGTGTGGCGCGCATCAGCAGCGAGCGGGAGCGGGTGGCCGTGGAGGCAGAGCGCGACAGCGTCGACCTCAAGAAGGTCGAGTTCATGGAGCGGCACCTCGGCGATGTGTTCGCGGGGACCATCAGCGGCGTCACCGCGTTTGGGGCGTTCGTCCTGCTGGACGCGTTCTTCGTGGAAGGCCTGGTCCACGTCAGCTCCCTCACCGACGACTACTACCAGTTCAGCGAGGACGCCTTCGAGCTCGTGGGCGAGCGGCGCGGCCGACGTCTCCGCCTCGGCGACCGCGTCCGGGTCCAGGTCGCGCGGGTGGACCGGGAGGAGCGGCAGATCGATTTCCTGCTGGTGGATTCGGCCGGCCCGGCCGGCGCCGGGGACCGGGGACGCAGGGCGGGGAGGCGTCGCCAGGGCCGAAACGTTTGACAGGCGTACCAGTTCTTGGTAACTTCCCGGCATTCTCTCCCCGTTGCCCCCTTCCCGGATGGCCATGCACTCTCGAGCGGTGTTGATCTACCACGCGCCGGGCAACCAGGAGATGCCTGGTCCGGTGGCGGAGTTCGCACGCGAGCGTGGCCTGCGTATCCTGCCCGTCGGGACGGTCGATGAAGTGCTGACGCTCGTCAATCGGAGCTTCCCTGCCTGCATCGTGACGGGAGTTGCAGGCGCGGAGAGCGAGACGCTCTGCCGGAAGCTCAAGAGCGACGCGTTCAGCGCCATCGTGCCCGTGATCTACCTGGCGCTGGATGGCGCCGACGACGCGGTGCTGCGCGGGCTGCGCGCCGGGGCGGACGAGGTGCTGACCGCGCGAATGGACGAGCACGAGCAGTTGCTGCGGATCCAGATGGCGCTGAACCGGGCGGACCGCGACGTGAGCGTCAATCCGACGACGCGGCTGCCGGGCACGGCACAGATCGAGCGGGACATCGCCGAGAGGTTGCGCTCCGGGGAGCTGTTCGCGGTCTGCTACGCGGACCTGGATCACTTCAAGGAGTACAACGACCGGTACGGCTACAACGAGGGAGACCGGGTGATCCTGCTGGTCTCGCGGATCCTGCGGGACCTGGTCCGGGCCCATGCGCCCACGGGCTTCGTGGGGCACATCGGGGGAGACGACTTCATTTTCAACGTGCCGCTCGACAAGATGCGGGTCTGCTGCGAGGAGATCATCGAGGTCTTCGACGAGCTGATCCCGTATCAGTACGACGAGCAGGACCGGCGTCTCGGCTACTTCCTCGGCAAGGACCGGCGCGGGAACATTCTGAAGATCCCGCTCATGACCATCTCGATCGGGGTCGTGACGAACGAGTACCGGCGCTACACGCACACGGCTCGCGTGAGCGAGATCGCGACCGAGATGAAGGCGTACGCGAAGTCTCTGCCGGGCTCGGTCTACGCCGTGGACCGGCGGCGGGACATCCCGGCGTCGGCCGTGGCCGTGGCGGGCGCCGCGCAGACGGAGGCGACCGAGTCGCGATGAACGTCCACTGCCCTCAATGCCGGAGCACGTACCGGGTCGACCCTGATCGCGTCCCGCCGGGCGGCGTGCGGGCGCGGTGCAGCCGCTGTGGCTGGATCATGCCGGTGGCGCGGCCTGGCGTGGCGGCGCCCGCGGCGCAGCCCGCCGCGGGACTCGCTGCAGCGACGACCGCAGCGCCGGCCTTGCGGACGCCGCCCGATGCCGCGCCGCTCGCCGTGACCCCGGCGGAGCGCGTGGGGGCGGCGGCCGTCGCCGGGCCCGCGGCGCCTCCGTTCGCTGCCTCCCACGTCCCGGCCGAGCCGGCGCGTCCGGAGCCGTCCACGGGGCCCTCGACCCCCGTGGGGCGGGAGCTCGCCGCGGCCGCTCCGCCCGCCGGGAGCGGCGCCTCCGCCCGGCCGCCGGCCGTGGGCACGGATCGCTCCGGCGGCCTGTCCCGGCGGGCCGCGGTGACCGATCCCGACGCGCGTGCCCGGCGCATTGCCCGTGCCCTGGTCTCGGACATCGTCGTCTACAACAGGGAACGCTGCGAGCGCAGCCTGCAGGAGGGGACGCTCCGGACGGAATTCAAGGACGAGATCCTGAAGAGCTGGGAGGAGTACGTCCAGCAGGTGGGGCTCGAGATGGCGCGCTCGACGCCGTATTTCCGGGACGCGCTGAACGAGATCCTGGCCAAGGGGCAGAAGGTCTTCTGAGGGGACCGACGTTGCCGGGTGGGGGCGGCAACGTTATATTTGCTGATGGTGATTGGACTTGGGGCCGTCCGGCTGGGCGGCCCCTCATGATTGGAGGAGGTGCGACCCGCATGGCGACGGAGCTGCGAGGCAGACTGGACGACCTCAAAGAGCGCATTGAGGCGCTCGGAGGTCATCTTTGAAGTCGAACGCAAGCGAGAGCGCCTGAGCGAGCTCGAAGAGCGGATGGCGGCGCCGGGGTTCTGGGACGACGCGGCGGCCGCACGTGAGATCGTCGGGGAGGTGAAGGAGCTCCGGAGCTGGATCGAGCCGTGGGACGAGCTGGCCAAGAAGGCCGCCGACCTGGAGGAGCTCGCGGAGCTGCTGGAGGCGGAGGAGGACGATGCGCTGGCCGAAGAGTGGGCCAGGGAGGTGGACGAGCTCGGCGCGGCCGTGGAGCGGCTTGAGGTGCGGAACATGCTCCGCGGGCCGGACGACGCCCGTGACGCGCTGCTCACGATCCACCCGGGCGCGGGCGGCACGGAGTCCCAGGACTGGGCGGAGATGCTGCTGCGGATGTACACGCGCTGGGCCGAGCGGCGCGGCTACGAGGTGGCGCTGCTGGACTACCAGGCCGGCGAAGAGGCGGGCATCAAGAGCGCGACGCTGGAGATCCGCGGCCCCCACGCATACGGGTACCTGAGGGCGGAGAAGGGTGTGCACCGCCTCGTGCGCATCTCGCCGTTCGACGCGCAGAAGCGCCGGCACACGTCCTTCGCGAGCGTGTTCGTCTACCCGGTGGTGGACGACGAGATCGAGGTCGAGATCAACGAGAAGGACCTGCGGATCGACACGTTCCGGGCGTCCGGCGCGGGCGGCCAGCACGTCAACAAGACCAGCTCCGCGGTACGGATCACCCACATCCCGACGGGGATCGTCGTGACGTGCCAGAACGAGCGCAGCCAGCACCAGAACAAGGCGACGGCCATGAAGATGCTGCGGGCGGCGCTTTACCAGCGGGAGCTGGAGCGGCGCGAGGCGGAGCGGCAGAAGCTGGAGGCGGAGAAGACCGACATTTCCTGGGGCAACCAGATCCGGTCCTACGTGTTCCAGCCGTACACCATGGTGACCGACCACCGGACGGAGCTGAAGATCCCCGACGTCCAACGTGTGATGGAAGGGGATCTGGATCCGTTCATTGAGGCCTATCTGAAAGAGTTCGGGGCCCGCGCGGCCTGAGGAGAGCGATGTCGGAGCGGGAGACGGCGAGCGGAGAGGTGGGGGGCGGCCGCGAGCGGCTGAGTCAGGCGATCCGTGCGCGCTACGAGAAGCTCGATGAGCTTCGGCGGCGCGGCATTGAGCCGTTCGCGTACCGGTACGACGTCAACGCGTCCACGGCCGGAGCGCGGGCCTCGTTCGAGGCCGCCGAGCGGGAGGGGACGCTGGAGGAGGGGTTCGGGCCGGTCGTCCGGCTGGGCGGCCGGCTCGTGGCGTTGCGTGCCCATGGGAAGACCGTCTTCGCGGACCTGACGGATCGGCACGGCCGCATCCAGCTCTACTTCCGTCGAGACGACCTGGGCGAGGAGCGGTTCGGCCTCCTCGGCCTGTTGGACCCGGGCGACTGGCTCGGTGTGGAGGGACGGCTGTTCCGGACGCGGATGGGGGAGGTGACCGTCCGGGTGGCGAGCTTCGAGTTGCTGGCCAAGTCGCTCCGCCCCCTCCCGTTCGGCAAGGAGGTGGTCGATCCGGAGACCGGCGAGAAGCAGGTCTTCGGCGGCTTCGCGGACATCGAGCAGCGCTACCGGCAGCGGTACGCGGACCTGGCGGTGCATCCCGAGGTGCGGGAGGTCTTCATCAAGCGTGCCCGGGTGATCTCCGCGATGCGCCGGTTCCTCGACGCCCGCGGCTACATCGAGGTGGAGACGCCGGTGCTGCAGCCGCTCTACGGCGGTGCCTCGGCGCGGCCGTTCATCACCCACCACCGCGCCCTGGACATGCCGCTCTACCTCCGGATCGCGGACGAGCTGTACCTCAAGCGGCTGATCGTCGGCGGGCTGGAGCGGGTCTACGAGATCGGCAAGGACTTCCGGAACGAGGGCATCGACCGGACGCACAACCCGGAGTTCACGATGCTCGAGTTCTACCAGGCCTTCGCCGACTACGCGGACATGATGGCGCTGGTCGAGGAGCTCATGGCCGAGCTGGTCCGGGAGGTGACCGGCGGGCCGTTGCGGCTGGTGTACCAGGGCGTCGAGCTGGACTTCACGCCGCCGTACCCCCGTGTGCCGTACTTCGAGGCGCTGCGGACCTACGGCGGCCTGGACGTGGAGTCCATGGGAGACGAGGCGCTGCGGGAGGCCGTCCGCTCCCTCGGCGGGGTGGAGGACGAAGCGGCTCTCACCCGACCGAAGCTGGTGGACGAGCTCTTCAAGCACCTCGTGGAACCCCACCTGGTGCAACCGGTATTCATCACGGACTTTCCGCGGGAGCTGTCCCCGCTGGCGAAGCCCAAGCGCGGGAACCCGCGGCTCGTCGAGCGCTTCGAGCTGATGGTCGCTGGCCGTGAGATCGCGAACGCGTTCAGCGAGCTGAACGACCCGATCGACCAGCGCGAGCGCTTCGAGGCACAGGTTCGGCTGCGGGAGCAGGGGGACGAGGAAGCGCAGACGTACGACGAGGACTACATCCGGGCGCTCGAGTACGGCATGCCGCCCACGGGCGGGGTCGGGATCGGCGTGGACCGGCTCGTCATGCTGTTGACCGATCAGCCGTCTATCCGCGATGTCATCCTGTTCCCCACGATGAGACCGGAATGAAGGGGCGCCCGTGAAGCATCTGGAGTGGTACATCGCCCGCCGTTATCTGTCCTCGCGGCGGAAGGGCCGCTTCCTCTCGCTGATCACGGTCATTGCGGTCGGCGGAATCTTCGTGGGCGTCATGGCGCTGATCACCGTGATCGCGGTCATGACGGGCCTCCAGCGCGACCTCCAGCGGAAGATCCTCGGCAGCAACCCCCACGTCTTCGTTTTCCAGACCGGTGAGGGCCTCCGCGTCTCGGGCTGGCGCGAGGCGCTCGAGCGGGTCCGGCGCGTGCCTGGTGTGGAGGCGGTCGCCCCGTTCATCATGACGCAGGTCGCCGTGACCCGGGACGTGGCGTACGTGCAGACGGGGATGCTGTACGGGATCGCCCCCGGCGCCAGCGAGATCCCGATGTCGGATGTGGAGCGGGAGATCCGGGCGGGGACCAAGGCGCTCGGCCCCACCCGCAGCGGCTTGCCCGGCATTCTGGTGGGCGTCCGGCTGGCCCAGAAGTTGGGGGTCGCCCCCGGGGACACGCTGCTGGTGGCGGCGCTCGAGAACGTGAAGCGCACCGCGAGCGGGGAGCCCATCCCGAAGTACGGCGAGTTCGAGGTCACCGGCACGTTCGAGACCGGCATGTACGAGTACGACCAGCAGAACCTCTACGTGGAGCTGCCGGTCGCGCAGGAGCTGCTGGACCTCGGCGACGACGAGGTGGGCGGGCTGGCCGTGAACGTGGGCGACCCGTGGGACGCCCACCGCGTCGCGCAGGCGATCGACGAGGAGCTGGGCTTCCCCTACTGGACCAGCGACTGGATGACGCTGAACCGCACGCTCTTCTCCGCGCTGAAGCTGGAGAAGCTCGCGATGGCGGTGATCCTCTTCCTCATCGTGTTGGTGGCGGCGTTCAACATCATCAGCACGCTGATCATGGTGGTCACGGACAAGACGCGGGAGATCGGGATCCTCAAGTCCATGGGCATGACGGATGGCCGCGTGCTCCGCGTCTTTATGCTGCAGGGGCTGGCGATCGGGCTGATCGGCGCGTTGCTCGGCGCCATCGGCGGACTGGCGCTGGTCTGGGCGCTGGACCGCTACCAGCTCGTGAAGCTGCCGGGGGACGTGTACTTCATCGACACGTTGCCGGTCGCCCTCGAGCCCCTGGACATGGCGCTCATCCTGGCGGTGAGCGTGGTGATCGCCTTTGCGGCGACGATCTACCCGGCACGCCAGGCGTCGCGGCTGCAACCGGTGGAGGCGATCCGGCATGAGTGACGCGCCGGAGGCCCTGGTCAGCGGCGTCCGGCCGGCGCGGGAGACGGCGACGGCGGTCGTCCTGGAAGGGCGCGCCCTCCGCAAGGTCTACGTCGGCGGGGACGGCGGCGAACTCACGGTTCTGGACGGGGTAGAGATCCGCGTCGCCCCGGGGGAAGTCGTGGCGATCGTGGGCGCCAGCGGGGCGGGGAAGTCCACCCTCCTGCACCTGCTGGGCTGCCTGGATCGGCCGACCTCGGGGGAGGTGGTGATCGGGGGGCGCCCGGTGTCGGGGTTGTCCGACCGCGAGCTGGCGGAGGTGCGGAACACCCAGATCGGCTTCGTCTTCCAGTTCCACCACCTGCTGCGCGAGTTCTCGGCGCTGGAGAACGTCATGATGCCCCAGTTGATCGCGGGCGTGGACGAGGTCAGGGCGGCGGAAAGGGCGCGGCTCTTGCTGGAGGAGGTCGGTCTCGGCGGCCGCCTGGCGCACAAGCCGTGGCAGCTCAGCGGCGGTGAGCAGCAGCGGGTGGCGGTGGCCCGGGCGCTGGCGAACCAGCCGCTGATCGTGCTGGCGGACGAGCCGAGCGGTAACCTGGACACGCAGACGAGCGAGCACCTGCACGACCTGTTCTTCCGGTTGCGGGCCGAGCACGGCGTGGCAATGGTCATCGCCACCCACAACCGGGAGCTGGCGGACCGGGCCGACCGGATCCTCCAGCTCAAACAGGGCCAGCTTCAGAGCTTCTACCCGGCGTAGGCACGATGTTGTGCGATCACTGCGGTGAGCACGAGGCGATCATCCACCTCACGCAGATCGTGAACAACCAGATGAGCACCTTCCATCTGTGCGAGAAGTGCGCAGCTGAGAAGGGGCTCGAGCCGGGTGTCAGCGTGGGGAACTTCCCCCTCACCGACTTCCTTGCCCAGATGGGCAAGGGGCTGGCGCCGGAGCGGGGGGGAGCCGCGACGGCCTGTCCGTTCTGCGGGCTGCGGCTGGAGGACTTCCGGCAAACGGGCCGGATGGGTTGCCCCCAGTGCTATGTGACGTTCGAGAGCGAGCTCCGGAGTCTCTTGCGGCGCCTGCACGGCGGCACGCAACATGTGGGTAAGGTCTACCTGCCGCCGGATCCCACGGAGGCGGACCGGCAGCAGCGTCTCGCCGGGCTGCGCCGCAAGCTGGACAAGGCCGTGCAAAGCGAGGATTTCGAACGGGCGGCCCAGATCCGCGATCAGATCCGCGCGCTGGAGGCAGCACGGTAGCATGGAGGACCTGGTCACGCTCCCGGATTTCGGCCTGGGCTGGCTCGACGCCAGTGGGCCGCACGCGGACATCGTGCTGTCCACCCGGGTCCGCCTGGCCCGGAACCTCCAGGGCCACGCCTTCGGCTCGCGGGCCCGGGACGGCGAGCGCGAACAGATCCTGGCCCAGGTCCGCGAAGCGGCGGGTCGCGTGGACTCGCTCCGCGGCGGCGTGGCGCTGGAGATCGGAGGGCTCTCCCGACTGTCGCGAAAGATCCTGCTCGAGCGTCGTTTAGTATCGAGAGAGCTCGTTGGGGAGGACGGAGGGGGGCGGCCGCCGGCAGGGGCCGCCTTGTTCGTTGGCCAGGAGGAGTCGCTGAGCGTCATGGTCAACGAGGAGGACCACCTCCGCCTCCAGAGCATCCTCTCGGGCCTGAGGCTCCAGGAGGCGTACCGGCTCGTCGACCGGCTCGACGAAGAGCTGGGGCAGACGTTGCCGTTCGCCTACCACCCGGAGTTCGGGTACCTGACGATCTGCCCGACCAACGTCGGGACCGGCCTGCGGGCGTCGGTGCTGATCCACCTGCCGGGCCTGGTGCTGACGAAGGAGATCGGCAAGGTGCTCCAGGGCCTGAACCAGGTGGGGTTGACGTTTCGGGGTCTCTACGGGGAGGGGTCTGACGTCATCGGAAATTTTTTCCAGATCTCGAACCAGACGACCCTGGGCAAGAGCGAGGAAGACCTGGTCGACCACCTTTACAAGATCGTGCGCCAGGTCATCCAGTATGAGATGCAGGCACGCAGCGTGCTCATGAGGGATGCGCCCACCGTGATCGAGGACAAGATCTGGCGGGCGTACGGGCTCCTGCGGTATGCCCGGTCACTGTCGTTCGAGGAGGTAATGAACTTGCTGAGCGGGCTACGGCTGGGGGCGAGCATGAAACTTCTGCCGGGCCTCAGCGTATACACGCTCAACAAGATCATGATCTACATGCAGGCGGCCCACCTCGAGCAGGCTGCGGGGCGGCCTCTCACGGAGGCCGAGTGCGATGTGCACCGTGCGGCCTACGTTCGCCGCATCCTGGCCACGGAGGGGCACGTGGACGCGGACGCCCCACCGGAGGCCGGCCAGAGGTGAGGGCCTTTTTGCTTTCGGGGCGAGACGTCTCGGGCGACGAGGGGTTCCATGAATTACAACTTCACGGACCGGGTTAGGAAGGTCCTGGCGATGGCGCGGGAGGAGGCCATCCGGCTCCAGCACGATTACGTGGGGACGGAGCACATCCTCCTGGGACTGATCCGCGAGGGCGAAGGCGTTGCCGCCGCCGTCCTGATGAACCTCAACGTCGATCTGGAGCAGATCCACGAGCGAGTGGAGGAGTCCGTCCGCAAGGGGAAGGCGACGATCGCGCTGGGCGAGCTGCCGTACACGTCGCGGGCGAAGAAGGTGCTCGAGTACGCGATGGCCGAGGCGCGGGAGCTCAACCACTCGTACGTGGGCACGGAGCACCTCCTGCTCGGCCTGCTGCGGGAGGAGAAGGGCATCGCGGCTCAGGTCCTCAACTCGCTCGGAGTCTCGCTCGAGGAAGCGCGCGCGCAGACGTTGAAGCTGCTGGGCAGCGACGTGACGCCGTCGCAGCCGTCGGGCACGGGCGGCGGCAGCGGCCCTGCGCCGAAGGGGGAGAAGAAGTCGAAGACGCCGGCGCTGGACCACTTCTGCCGCGACTTGACGGAGCTGGCCCGCCTGGGTCAGCTCGACCCGACGATCGGCCGGGAGAAGGAGATCGAGCGGGTCATGGAGGTTCTGACCCGGCGGAAGAAGAACAACCCGGTGCTGATCGGCGAGCCCGGGGTGGGGAAGACCGCGATCGTGGAGGGGCTGGCGCAGCTCATCGCGAAGGGCGAGGTGGCGGACAGCCTGAAGGATCACCGGGTCCTGGCACTCGACATGGCCGCGGTGATCGCTGGGACGAAGTACCGTGGCCAGTTCGAGGAGCGGCTCAAGGCGATCATGAACGAGATCGCCCAGAACAAGAACATCATCTTGTTCATCGATGAGCTGCACACGCTGGTGGGCGCGGGCGCGGCGGAAGGGGCGATCGACGCGTCGAACATGCTGAAGCCGGCGCTGGCGCGGGGCGAGCTGCAGTGCGTGGGCGCCTCGACG
This sequence comes from bacterium, assembly GCA_003242735.1. Classification (NCBI taxonomy): domain Bacteria; species bacterium. The sequence continues at coordinate 13,894 of QGVH01000004.1, forward strand.
CTGAACGAGTATCGGAAGTACATCGAGAAGGATGGCGCTCTGGAGCGGCGCTTCCAGACGGTGATCGTCGAGCCGCCGACGGTGGAGGAGACGATCGAGATCCTCAAGGGGCTGAGGAAGCACTACGAGGAGCACCACAAGGTCGTGATCCCGGACGAGTCGCTGGTGGCGGCGGCGAAGCTGTCGGAGCGCTACATCACGGATCGCTTCTTGCCGGACAAGGCGATCGACGTGATCGACGAGGCGGGCGCCCGTGCGCGCCTTGCCGCGCAGGTGCCGCCGCCCGAGGTCGCGGAGCTGAAGGCCCGGCTGGAGAAGCTGGCCGAGCTGAAGGATGCGGCGATCCGGGACCAGGACTTCGAACGGGCGGCGGAGCTGCGGGACCAGGAGCGCGAGATCCAGAACGAGATCCGGCGCAAGCAGGAGGAGTGGGAGCAGGAGCGTCGGAACTATCGGCCGACGATCACGGAGGAGGACATCGCGTTCATTGTCAGCCGGTGGACGGGCATCCCGGTGACCCGGCTGAAGGAGTCGGAGTCGGAGCGCCTGGTCCGGATGGAAGAGGAGCTGCACAAGCGGGTCGTCGGCCAGGACGAGGCGATCAAGGCGATCAGCCGGGCGATCCGTCGCAGCCGCGCCGGTCTCAAGGATCCGCGGCGGCCGATCGGCAGCTTCATCTTCAGCGGGCCCACGGGCGTGGGGAAGACGGAGCTGGCGCGTGCGCTCGCGGAGTTCCTGTTCGCCGACCGGGACGCGCTGATCCGCGTCGACATGAGCGAGTACATGGAGAAGTTCTCGGTCTCGCGGTTGATCGGCGCGCCTCCGGGCTACGTGGGTTACGAGGACTCGGGCACGCTGACCAAGGCGGTGCGGCGCAAGCCGTACTCGGTGGTGCTGCTGGATGAGATCGAGAAGGCGCATCCGGATGTCTTCAACATCCTGCTGCAGGTGCTCGATGAGGGTCACCTGACGGACAACTACGGCCGGGTGATCGACTTCAAGAACACGGTCATCATCATGACGTCGAACCTCGGGGCCCGCGACATCACGAAGGGGAAGGTCCTCGGCTTCCACGCGCGTGATGAGCGGAGCCAGTACGAGGCCATGCAGCAGAAGGTCAGGGAGGAGATCGAGCGGGCGTTCAACCCCGAGTTCCTGAACCGAGTGGACGACATCATTGTCTTCCATCCGCTGACGCGGGAGCAGATCGGCCAGATCGTCCACATCATGCTGCGCGAGGTGCACGAGCGGTTGGCGGAGGAGGACCTGAAGCTGCGGTTGACGGACGACGCGGTGAAGTTCCTGGTGGATCACGGCTACGACGAGAACTTCGGCGCCCGGCCGCTTCGCCGAGCGATCCAGCGCTACCTGGAGGATCCGCTGTCGGAGAAGATCCTCCTGGGGGAGGTCCAGCCCGGCGACGAGATCGAGGTGGACGTCGCGCCGGAGGGCGAAGGGCTGGAGATCCGGGTGCCGTCGTCGACGAAGACATGAAGCATCGCGAGCGAGCGGCGGAAGCAGGAAACACCGCGGTTCGGGCCGGCGGGGGCGGCGTTCGGAGAGTGGTCGTTGCGGGCAAGGGGCACGTGCGGACGAGGGCCGCCGCGTTGGCGGCGGTCCTTTTCTGTGGCGCGCTCTGGGGCGCGCAGGTCGCCTACGGGCAGGAGCCGCCGGAGGCGCAGGGCACCGTGGTGGTGGACGGGGTGCGGGTGGAGGGTGCCCAGCGGCGGCCGGAGTCTGCGGTGCTGGCGGATGTCGGGATCCGGTCGGGCGACACGGTCGACTATCGCGCGATCCAGCGCGCGATCCACCGGTTGTGGGCGAGCGGGCAGTACTCGGATGTCCAGGTCCTGGTGGAGGGGGAGCCGAGCGATGTCGCCGCGCCGGTCACGCTCATTGTCCGCGTCGTCGAACAACCCTACATCGCCCAGGTCGAGTTCCGCGGTCTCGAGAGCGTGCGCGCCAGTACGATCCGGGACACGGTGGGGCTGCGGGGCGGCGGGCCGCTGCGCCCGGCGAAGGTGGCCGAGGCGAAGGAGATGACGCGGCGGCTGCTGGCCAAGAAGGGCCTCCAGGCGCGGCGCGTGGAGCACCGGCTGGAGGAGATCCCGGAGCGGCCCGGCGAGCACCGGCTGGTGTTCGAGGTGGACGAGGGGCAGCGCGTCGCCATCGCCGAGATCGAGTTCGAGGGCAACGAGAACTTCCCGGACGACCGGCTGCGGAAGGTCCTGAAGACCAAGAAGGAGGGCTTCTTCTGGTTCCGGGACGGGACCTACAATGAGGAGAAGCTTCGCTCCGACCTCCGGGAGACGTTGCCGACCTTCTACGCCGCGAACGGGTACATCGACTTCGTCGTGACCGGCGACTCGCTGATCGTGGACCCGGAGACGGGCAAGGCGCGCCTGGTCATCAAGGTGCACGAAGGGCCGCAGTACCGGCTGGCGGGCTTCGACATCCGTGGGAACCGCCGCTTCGCGACGGACGATCTGCGCCGCTACTTCGAGCAGGAGCGAGGCGGCCTGCTCCGGACGCTGGGTCTGGGCGGCGGCAGCAGCGGCCAGAAGGGCGAAGTGTTCGACCAGGTCGCGTTCCAGGAGGCGACGGACCGGGTCGCCCAGCTCTACCGCAACCAGGGCTACCTGCGCGCCCAGGTGGAGCCCCGCATCGAGCGGACCCAGACGGAAGACGGCGAGCCCGCCGTCCGGGTGGTCTGGGACATCATCGAGCGGGAGCCGGCGCACGTGCGGCGTGTGGCCATCGAAGGGAACACGCGCACGCACGAGAAGGTGATCCGCGAACGGATCTTCGTGCTCCCGGGCGATGTCTACAGCGAGGAGCTGCTCATCCAGAGCTATCAGAACATCATGGCGCTCGGCTTCTTCGAGACGCCGCTCCCGCTGCCGGAGATTCAGGACGCGCAGGACGGCAGCGGCGACGTGGACATCATCTTCCGGGTGACGGAGCGCCAGACCGGTTCGTTCAACTTCGGCACGGCGGTCGGGGGAGGGACGGGGCTGTCCGGCTTCATCGGCTTCGACGAACCCAACCTCTTCGGGCAGGCGAAGAGCGGCCACCTGCGCTGGGAGTTCGGGCGTTACTCGAACAATATCGAGGCGAGCTACGGCGACCCGTCGGTCCTGGGCAGCCGGGTCAGCGGATCCCTGGCGCTGTTCAGTGCCCGTGACCGATTCATCACCTTCTCGGAAGGGCAGCGGCGACGTACGGGTGGGGGCGTGCGGTTCGGCTTCCCGCTGCCGCTGGATCCCTGGTCGCGGTTCGTGGTGGGTTACTCCCTCTCACGCACCACGTACGAGCAGTTCACCGCTGACGAGAGGGCGAGCCTGTTCGCGCTGCCTCCGGGCGTGCAGAGCACGATCAGCCTGGGCCTCACCCGCAACCGCCTGAACCATCCCCTCTTCCCCACGAGCGGGACGAGGCAGGAGATCTTCGCGGAGCTCAGCGGTGGGATCCTCGGCGGCGACGGCGATTTCCAGAAATACACGGCATCCGGGAGCTGGTACGTCCCCGTGGGTCAGGTCGGCGGCGGGCAGCCCGGATCGAGGCCGATCCGGTTCGCGCTGGGCTTCAACGCCGAGGCGGGTGTCATCGTGGGCGACGCGAGCCGCTTCCCGTTCGAGCGGTTCTGGATGGGTGGTGTTCAATTCGGCCGGCCGCTGCGCGGCTACGACGAGACGACCGTCACGCCGCTGGGCTACCGTGCACGCGGTGCGCCAGGCGTGGCGCTGGAGGATCGGTTCGGTGATGCGTACCTCCGTCTCAGCGCGGAGTACGCGGTCCGGTTCAACGACAACCTGTCGCTCTCGCTGTTCTACGATGCAGGCGGCGTGTGGCGCGAACCGGGCCAGATCAACCCGACGCGACTGTTGCGTGGCGCCGGGATCGGGGTGACGCTGGTCACGCCGTTCGGCCCGCTCGGCCTCGACTACGCGTACGGGTTCGACAAGACGCCGCCGGGCTGGCAGCTGCACTTCAAGCTCGGTCAGGGATTCTAACCTCAAGAAAAGAGAGCACTGGCGACATGCGCGGACTGAAGATCATCCTCATGGCGGCTGCCGGCCTCGGCGCCTTGGCGGTTCCCGCGGCGGGGCAGGGAGCGCCGAAGATCGGGTACGTCGACTCGCGGCGACTGATCGCCGAAGCGCCCGGTGCCAAGGAGGCGCAGGAGTCGTTCGAGCGGGACATGCAGCGGTTCCGCGCGGAGCTCCAGCAGCTCGAGGACTCGCTCAAGGCGCTGCTGAGCGAGTACGAGCAGAAGCAGGTGCTGCTCTCGCCGGAAGCGAAGCGGCAGAAGGAAGAGGAGATCCGGCAGAAGCAGCGGGCTTACCAGGAACGGGCCGGTGAGCTGGAGACCCAGGCCGCCCGGCGCCAGGCGGAGCTGGTCGAGCCGATCATGAACCGCATCCAGGAAGTCCTCAATCAGATCCAGCGAGAGGGCGGGTACGCGATGATCTTCGACGCCGCGGCCGGCGCCCTCGTCGCCGCGGACACGACGCTGGACCTGACGGACGAGGTCCTGAGGCGCCTGAGGCAGACGGCGTCGGCGTCGTCCTCGGGGAGCCGGCAGAGATAGACGGCGCGCGGGGCGTCCCGACGCGGGGAGGCGGACCCGTGAGGGCCTCGGAGATCGCGGCGCTGCTGGGTAGCTCGTTGGAGGGGGGCGAAGACCCGGAGATCACGGGGGTCGCCCCCCTCGACCGCGCCGGTCCACAGGATCTCTCGTTCCTTGCGAATGCACGATACCTGCCCTATGTTGCGCATGCTCGGGCGGGCGTGATCCTCGTCTCCGCTTCGCTCGCCGACCGCGTGGGCGGGTTGCCCGCGCGGATCGTGGTCGGGGACGTGCACGGCGCGCTCGCGAAGCTGCTGCCGGTGCTCTACCCCGAGGACCCCACCCCGGAACCCGGTGTCCACCCGACGGCCGTCGTCGCCGACGACGTGGTGCTGGGCGCCGGGGCTTCCATTGGTCCCTACGCCGTGGTGGGACCGGGGGTCCGCATCGGCGAGCGGGCGCGCATCGGGGCGCACGTGGTGATCGGCGCCCGTTGCGAGCTGGGGGCGGAGGTCGTCCTCCACCCGCACGTGACGCTGTACCCGGGTGTGCGGATCGGCGACCGGTCCATCGTGCACAGCGGCGTGCGAGTGGGCGTGGACGGCTTCGGTTACGCCCAGGTCGACGGGGTGATCCGGAAGATCCCGCAGGTGGGTGGGTGCATCATCGGCGCGGACGTCGAGATCGGAGCGAATAGCACGATCGACCGCGGCTCGATCGGCGCGACGGAGATCGGGGACGGCGTGAAGATCGACAACCTCGTCCACGTCGGGCACAACGTCCGCATCGGCGAGCACTCGATCATCGTGGCCCAGGTCGGGATCGCCGGCAGCACGACGGTCGGGCGGCGCGTGACGTTGGGAGGGCAGGCGGGCATTCCCGGTCACATCCACATCGGGGACGGCGCGACGATCGCGGCACAGGCGGGCGTCTTCGGGGACGTCCCGGCGGGCGCCGTCTACAGCGGCTACCCGGCGCGCCCGCACCGCGAGGCGCTGCGTGCCCAGGCCGCGCTGTTCCGACTCCCCGAACTCCTCAAACGGATCCGTGACCTCGAGCGCGCGGTACTGGGGCGCGACGTGCCGGACCAATGAGTCAACCAGAGCAGCAGACACTGGCCGCGGAGGCCATCATCGAAGGCGTCGGCCTGCATACGGGCCGACAGACGCGTGTGACCTTTCGACCGGCGCCGGCGAACACCGGCATCCGGTTCCGGCGGGTGGATCTCGAGGGGTCGCCGGAGATCCCCGCCACCCTGGACCACGTGGTGTCCACCGAACGAGGGACCACCCTCGGGGCGGGAGACGCGCGCGTCCACACGGTGGAGCACGCGCTCGCCGCGTGTTTGGTCCTGGGACTGGACAACCTCTGGATCGACGTCGATGGGCCGGAGCTGCCGATCGGGGATGGCAGTTTCCGGCCTTTCTTCGACCGCTTCCGCCAGGCCGGGATCGTCGGGCAGGGCGAGCCGGCAGGGGTGCTGGAGCTGCGCCAGTCGACGAGCGTGGAGGGTGTGGGAGGCGCATCGTACTCGGCGCTGCCCGCCCCCACCTTCCGGGTTTCGGCGGCGATCGAATTCGACCATCCGCTGGTGCGCCATCAGTACGCGTCGTTCGAGATCACGCCGCAGGTGTTCGAGCGTGAGGTCGCGGGTGCGCGGACGTTCGGCTTCCTGAAGGAGGCGGAGGAGCTGAAGGCGCGCGGGCTGGCGCTCGGCGCGACGCTGGACAACGCGATCGTGCTGGACGCCGAGGGGCTGGCCGCGGGTGAGCTCCGTTTCCCCGACGAGTTCGTGCGGCACAAGATCGGGGACGTCGTGGGCGACCTCGCACTGATCGGCAAGCGGCTCCGTTGCCACGTGATGGCGGACCGGCCGAGTCATGCGGGGAACGTGGCGCTCGCCAAGAAGATCGTGGCGGCGCAGTCCCGCGATGGCGCGAAGCCGATCGTGGACATCCGGACGATCATGCAGTACCTCCCGCACCGGTTCCCGATGCTGCTGGTGGATCGCATCGTGGAATTCGAGCCGGGGAAGCGGATCGTCGGGATCAAGAACGTCACGATCAACGAGCCGTTCTTCCAGGGGCACTACCCAGGGCACCCGATCATGCCCGGCGTCCTGATCATCGAAGCGATGGCGCAGGTCGGCGGCCTGCTCCTCATGGATGCGGTGGAGGATCCGGAGGACAAGGTCGTCTACTTCATGTCGCTGGACAACGTGAAATGGCGCCGGCCGGTGACGCCGGGCGACCAGATCCGCTTCGAACTCGAGATGCTCCAGTTCCGCCGGCACGTGTGCCGGATGCGGGGGATCGGAACGGTGGACGGCCAGTTGGTCGCGGAAGCGGAAATGATGGCGCGGATCGTGGACCGCTGATGGAGGGCGGTACGCACTTGAGTACGACGGTCGAAACATTGCGCGACATCCACCCGACGGCGGTGATCGATCCGAGCGCCGAGATCGGCGTGGGCGTTCGCATTGGGCCCTATACGATCATCGGTCCGAACGTCGTGATCGGCGATGGGACGGAGATCGGGTCGCACGTCCTGGTGGAGCGGAACACCATTATCGGCATGGGCTGCCGCATCCACCACGGCGCCGTTCTGGGCTCGGATCCGCAGGACCTGAAGTACGCGGGTGAGCCTTCGGACCTGGTGATCGGGGACCGGACGGTCATCCGCGAGTACGCGACGTTGAACCGCGGGACGGCAGCGCGTGGGCGGACGGAGGTCGGCAGCGACTGCCTGGTGATGGCGTACGTGCACATCGCGCACGACTGCGTCATCGGTGACCATGTCGTGCTCGCCAACGCGGTGAACATGGGCGGGCACGTGGTGATCGAGGACTGGGCGAGTGTGGGCGGTGTGACGGCGATCCACCAGTTCGTGCGGATCGGCTGCCATGCGTTCGTGGGCGGCGCCTCGCGGGTGCAGAAGGATGTGCCGCCGTACATGCGTGCGGCGGGCAACCCGATCGAGCTCGCGGGCCTGAACACGGTCGGGCTCCAGCGCCGCGGGATGCCGGAGGTCGTGCGGCGCGAGCTGAAGCGGGCGTACCGGCTGTTCTTCAATTCCACGCTGAACGTGAGCCAGGCCCTGGAGCGGGCGCGGGAAGAGCTCAAGCCGTTCCCGGAGATCCAGCGGTTCCTCACGTTCGTGGAAGAGAGCGAGCGCGGGATCATCCTCTGATGGCGAGTGGGCTGAGGGTCGGCGTGGCGGGGGTCGGCAGTCTGGGCCGGCACCACGCGCGCCTGCTGCGCGACCTGCCGGGCGCGCAGCTCGTCGGCATTCACGACACGGATGCAGCGCGTCTCCGGGCCGTGGGCGAGGAGCTCGGGGTCGCGACGTTCGACGAGCTGGACACGCTGCTCGATCGGGTCGAGGCGCTGGTCGTGGCGGTGCCGACGACGGCACACGAGGCGGTGGCACGGGCGGCGGTCACGCGAGGCGTCCACGTGCTGATCGAGAAGCCGATCGCGCCGACCCTCGAGGCGGCAGACCGGATCCTGGAGGCGGCGGAGCGCGGCGGCGCGCTGGTGCAGATCGGGCACGTCGAGCGGTTCAACGGGGTGCTCCGCGCGTGCGAGCCGTACCTCGAGGAGCCGTTGTTCGTCGAGTCGCACCGGCTGGCCCCGTTCGCGCCGCGAGGGACGGACGTCCCGGTGGTGCTGGATCTGATGATCCACGACCTGGACCTGGTCCTGAGCCTCGTGCGTAGGCCTGTCCGTTCTCTGGCTGCCGTGGGCGTCCCTGTCCTGACGCCGAGCCCGGACATCGCGAACGCGCGGTTGGAGTTCGAGGGCGGCGCGGTGGCGAACCTGACCGCGAGTCGGGTCTCGGTCGAGCGGAGGCGGAAGATCCGGTTCTTCCAGCGCTCGGGGTACATCAGTCTGGATCTCGCGGCGGGCGTCGGCGAGTTCCTGCGGTTGCGGCCGGGCGTGGAGCTGATCCCCGGGAAGCCGTTCCCCGCGGCGGGCATCGACGAGCTGGTCGAGCGCATCGAGTTGCGCAGCGATGGGCAGGAGCCGCTGCGCTGCGAGCTGGAGAGCTTCGTCGCTGCGGTGCAGGGGCGGGGCCCGATCGCGGTGACGGGCGAGGAGGCGCGCAGCGCGTTGGCGGTTGCGCTGGAGATCGTGGAGCGGATCGAGGAACATGTCGCTCATCGGGCTGCGTCGTGAGCGCAGGGAACAGGGCGGGGCCCGGATACGGCCGCCGGGGCTGTGGAAGCTGATCGCGGCCCTCGTGCTGGTGCTGCTGGCGATCTGGTACCTCGGCCGGTTCACATGAGGCAGGACGGGCCGACCATTCTGTTGTCTGCAGGCGAGCCGTCCGGCGACCTGCACGGCGCGGCGGTCGCAGCGGCGCTGCGGAGGCGCTGGCCGGGGGCCCGGCTGTTCGGCTTGGGCGGCCCCCTGATGGCCGAGGCCGGGGTCGAGCTCCTGGAAGACGTGCGACGGCTGGCGGTGATGGGCTTCGTCGAGGTGGCGAGCCGCCTGCCGTTCTTCGTTCGGCTGCTGCGGCGCGTTCGACGCGAGATGGTGCGCCGCGGAACCGACCTGGTCGTGCCGATCGACTACCCGGGGTTCAACCTGCGGCTGGCGCGCGCCGCGCGGCGCGCGGGGGTCCCGGTCCTCTACTACATCGCGCCGCAGGTCTGGGCGTGGCACCGCAGCCGGTGCCGCCAACTGGCAGCGAACACGGACGCCCTCGCGGTGGTGCTCCCCTTTGAGGAGAGGATTTTCAGGGAGGCGGGTGCGCGTGCGGTGTTCGTGGGCCATCCGTTGCTGGATGCGGCGCCGGTCGCCGTGACGCGGGAGGCGTTCTGTCAGCGGCTCGGCCTCGACCCGGGTGCGCCGGTCCTGGCGCTGTTCCCCGGGTCGCGGGCGCAGGAGGTACGGCGGCACCTGAGGGTCTTCGAGGAGGCCGCCCAGCGGGTCCGAGAAACGTATCCGGCGGTCCAGCCGGTGATCGCGGCGTCTCGCACGCTCCCTCTGGAGTTGTATGGCGAGACGCCGTTTCCACTGGTGGACGACTCTCGGGCGCTGCTGGCGCATGCCCGCGCCGCGCTCGTGAAGTCCGGGACAGGGACGCTGGAGGCGGCGCTGGCGGGCACGCCGCTCGTGATCGCCTACCGTGCGCACCCGCTCACCTTCTGGCTGGCGCGCCGCCTCGTCCAGGTGCCGCGGATCGGGCTGGTGAACCTGGTCGCCGGCGAGACGGTGGCGCCGGAGTACCTGCAGGACGAGGCCACGCCGGAGGCGCTGGCGCGCGCGGTCCTGCCGCTCGTGGTGGACGGCGAGGCGCGCCAGCGGATGCTGGAGGGGCTGACGCGGGTCCGCGCCTCGCTCGCGCCCCGTGCGGACGGCGCGGGCAGCGTGGCAGACCGGGTGGCGCAGCTCGCCGCGGAGCTGTTGGCGGCATGAGGAACGGGGTGAGGAGCGGGTTGCGGTACGGGGTGGCGTCCGCCGCGGCCAGGGCGGTGCTGGACGCGGTGCTCGCGACCGCGCGGTACGAGGTCTCGGGTGAGGAGAACGCCCGCCAGTTCACGGCGCACGGCCAGCCGGTGATCTACGTGCTGTGGCACGGCCGACTGCTGCCGCTCGCGCACCTGCACCGCGGGGAGGGGATCGTGGCGTTGATCAGCCGGTCGGCGGACGGGGAGTACCTGGCGCGGCTGCTGGAGCGGTGGGGCTTCGTGCCGGTGCGGGGTTCGAGCAGCCGGGGCGGCAGCACGGCGTTGCGTGAACTCGTCCGCCAGGCGCGGGCCGGTCGTTGCCTGGCGATCACGCCGGACGGGCCCCGCGGCCCGCGCCAGCGGCTCAAGGAGGGCGTGCTGGTGGCCGGCCAGCTCACGGGTCTGCCGCTGATCCCCGTGGCGGCGTCTGCGAGCCGGGCGTGGTGGGTCGGCGGTTGGGACCGGTTCCTGGTGCCGCGTGCCTTCGCGCGCATTGCGGTGGTCTACGGTGCGCCGGTCCGGGTGCCCAGGGACGCGGGGGCGGAGGAGCTCGCCGCGCTGCGCTCCTCGCTCGAGGAAGAGCTGAACCGCCTGACCGCCGAGGTGGACGCCCGTGTCGGAGCGGCCTAGGCAGCCCGGCCATCCGGCCGACCGCCTGCGGACGGCGATCCCGCGCTGGTGGCGGGGCGAGGTGGACGGTGCGGCGTGGCGGGCGCTGGGGGCGGCCCTGGCGCCCGCGGAGGCGCTGTACCGGTTGAGCGTCGCGGCGAGGAACGCGCTGTACGAGCGCGGCTTGCGCCGGCCGCGCCGCGTCGGGGCCGTGGTGGTCAGCGTGGGCAACCTGGCGGTGGGCGGCACGGGCAAGACGCCCTTCGCGCGGTGGATGGCCGACCAGCTCGAGGCGCGCGGCGCCCGCGTGGCGATCCTCCACGGCGGCTACGCGCCGGACGAGCCGGCGCTGCACCGCGCCTGGCGGCCCGGCTCGCTGGTGATCGCGATGCGGGATCGCGTGGCGGCGGCTCAGCTCGCCATCCGGCAGGGCGCCACCGCCCTGGTCCTGGATGATGGGTTCCAGCATCGAAGGCTGCACCGGGATCTCGACGTGGTGCTGGTGGCCGCGGAGAGCTGGGCCGTGCGCGAGCGGCTGCTGCCCCGGGGGCCGTGGCGCGAGCCGCGGACGGCTCTGGCGCGCGCCGACGTGGTCGTGGTGACGCGCAAGACCGCGGGGGGCGGTACGGCGGAACGCGTTGCGCGCGACGTGTCGGGGCTGGCGCCCGGCGCAGCCGTGGCTCGGGCGCACCTGCGCCCCGGCGGCTGGCGCGTGCGCGGCGCCTCGCGGCCGGCCGGCCCCGTGGGGAAGGTGGTGGCGGTGTGCGGGGTGGCCGGCCCGGAACACTTCTTCGCGAACGCTCGGCAGGCGGGTGCCGACATCGCGGAGGAGCTGGTGTTCGGCGACCACCACGCGTACACGGCAGGCGACCTCGAACGCATCCGCGAGGCCGCCGACGGCAGACCGGTCGTCACCACGGCGAAGGATGCCGTGAAGCTCGCAGATCTGGACCCGGAGCTTGAGCTCTGGGTGCTGCAACAGGACGTCGTGATCGAAGAGGGCGCTGAGGCGCTGTCCGCGGCGCTGGACGCGCTCCTCGATCGCCGGCCCGCCCTCGAGGGCGGAAGGGTGCGCTGAAGTCCGGCGGGACGGTGCTCGTCCCGTGCGCCCGAACAGAGTACGGCGGCACGCTGGTGCCAGGCCGCATGGTGATTGACTCGTCAGGCCCGGCCGTCCCGGAGGGCGGCACGGGCACGCAGGAGACCACAACGCAATGGAACCGGCCCGTACGATCGTCCAGCCCGAGCCCGCTGCGGAGTCGGGCGACGAGAATCCCTTCGAGGCGATGATGCGGCGCTTCGACCGCGCCGCAGAGCTGTTGAACCTGGACCGCGGGCTCTACAAGCTGCTCAGGCACCCCGAGAAGCAGGTGATCACGTCCATCCCGGTCATGATGGACAACGGCGAGGTCGAGGTCTTCACCGGGTACCGCGTGCTCTACAACACGTCGCGTGGACCGGCGAAGGGCGGCATCCGTTTCGACCTCAACGTGACGCTGGAAGAGGTGACGGCGCTGGCGGCGTGGATGACGTGGAAGTGCGCGGTCGTGAACATCCCGTTCGGCGGCGCGAAGGGTGGGGTCGTGTGCGATCCAGATCGCCTCTCCACGGGTGAGCTCGAGCGGCTGACGAGGCGCTATACGGCCTCGATTCTCGAGATCCTGGGGCCCGAGTCCGATGTCCCGGCACCGGACGTGGGCACGAACGAGCAGGTGATGGCGTGGGTCATGGACACGTACTCCATGCACAAGCGCCACACGATGACGGCCGTGGTCACGGGGAAGCCCGTCGCCCTGGGCGGCTCGCTCGGGCGACGTGAGGCGACGGGGCGGGGCGTCTCCATTGTCGTCAAGGAAGCGCTGCGCGAGCTGGGCATGCCGTTGCACGGCACCCGGGTCGCCGTCCAGGGATTCGGGAACGTGGGGTCGGTCGCCGCCCGGTTGCTGGCGCAGGAGGGCCTGACGGTCGTGGCGGTGAGCGACAAGTCGGGCGGGATCTACAACCCGCACGGGATCTACATCGATGAGGCGCTGGAGTACGTGCGCCGCAACAAGTACCTCGAGGGGTTCCCGCACGGCGAGCCGATCACGAACGAGGAGCTGCTCGAGCTGGACGTGGACGTCCTCGTTCCGGCGGCGCTCGAGAACGTGATCACGAGGCGGAACGCCCCGCGCATCAAGGCCAAGATCATCGCGGAGGGGGCCAACGGCCCGACCACCGCCTCGGCGGACGAGATCCTGGAATCCAAGGGGGTCTTCGTGATCCCGGACATCCTGGCGAACGCCGGCGGTGTGACGGTCAGTTATTTCGAATGGGTGCAGAACCGCGAGGGGTACTTCTGGAGCGAGGACGTGGTCAACAGCCGGCTCCGGGAAGTGATGATCCAGGCGTTCAACAACGTGTTGCAGTACTCGCGCCTGCACCGGGTGAACATGAGGACCGCGGCGTACATGCTGTCCATCGACCGCGTCGCCGCGGTGCACCGGATGCGCGGCATCTACGCATGAGACGATGAGCCGGTGAGAGTCACCGTCATCGCCGTCGGCCGTCCGGACCGCCTGTTCGCGGGCGTCATCGCGGAGTACGAGCGCCGTGCTGCGCGTTACTGGGACCTCGAGAGCGTGGAGGTGCGCGCAGAGCGCGCGGCGGGGGGCAAGTCGCCGGCGGCGGTGCGGGCCGCGGAGGGGGAACGGCTGCTCGCGCGCGTGCCCGAGGGCGTGGAGATCGTGGCGCTGACGCGGACCGGGCAGGGCTGGAGCTCGCCTCGCCTCGCGCAGTACCTCGAGGGGCTCGCCGTGAGCGGCCGGCCGGGCGCGGCGTTCCTGATCGGCGGCGCGTACGGATTGGATGACGCGGTGCTCCGGCGCGCGCACCACCGCCTCGCCCTCTCCTCGTTCACGCTCCCGCACGACGTCGCCCGCCTGGTGCTGGTCGAGCAACTGTACCGGGCGGGCACGATCCTCCGTGGCGAGCCGTACCACAAGGCGGCCGAATGACGGCCGGCCGGCGAGACAACGGAAGCGGGGAGGTCATGACGCTGAATCTCACGATCGAGGTCGGCCGGCTGCGCGGGTCGCGCCTCGTGGACGATTACGTCGCCAACGCGCCGGGCCCTGCGCCGTTTTTCCCGGGTTCGCCGTGGGACCCGGAGGCGTACCGGCGGAAGGCGGCGGAGGTGGACGCCCGCTTCGACACGGCGCGCCGCCGGGCGATGGCTGCAGCCGTGCACCCGACCTCGGCCGCGGCCGCCGAGCAGCTCGAACGCGTGGTGGAGCGCAACGGCCTCTTCGTCACGACGGGCCAGCAGGCCGGCCTGTTCGGCGGCCCGCTGTACACTGTGTACAAGGCGCTCACGGCGGTGGCGCTGGCGCGGGTGCTCGAACGCGAACTGGGCCGTCCCGTGGCGCCGCTGTTCTGGATCGCGTCGGAAGACCACGACTGGGCCGAGGTCAATCACGTCCGGGTGCTGGACCCCGCGAACACGCTGCACACCATCACGGTGGAGGGTCCGGAAAGCGGCGTTCCGGCATCGATGCAGCGCCGTCTCCTGGGCCCGGGCGTGGAGGCGGCGGTCGAGCGCCTGGCGCAGCTCCTCCCGCAGACGGAGTTCTCCGATGGGGTCCTCGAGCGGGTCCGTACGGCGTACACGCCGGACCGGACGGTGGCGGCCGCGTTCCGGGAGCTGATCACGTGGCTGTTCCAACCGTTCGACCTGCTCGTGGTGGAGGCGGGGCACCCGACCATCAAGGATCTGGGGCGAGACATCCTCGCGCGGGAGCTGACGCACTGGCGCGAGCACGAGACCCTGGTTCGGGCCCAGACAGAGCGGTTGATCGCCGCTGGCTACCACGCACAGGTGGCGGTGCTTCCCGAATCGGCCAACCTCTTCCTCGAGCTGGAGACGGGCCGCGAACGGTTGGTCCGGGAAGGCGACGGCTGGGCGCTGAAGCACAGTGGCCGCCGCTTCACGGATGAGGAGCTGCGGGCGCTGCTCGACGCCGAGCCCGGCCGGTTCTCGCCGAACGTGCTGCTCAGGCCGGTCGTCGAGAGCGCGGTCTTCCCGACGATCGCGTACGTGGCAGGGCCGGGCGAGCTGAGCTACTACGCCCAGATCGGCTGCCTCTTCCGCGCCCACGGCATCGAGATGCCGATCGTGTACCCGCGGGCCAGCATCACGCTGGTCGAGGCGAAGGTGAGGAAGGTGCTCGACCGGTTCGGGCTCGGACTCGAGGATTTCCGGCGTCCGCCGCACGAGCTGGCCGCAGAGTTGCTGCGGGAGGAGCTGCCCGACGCGGTGGTCGTGGCGCTGCGGCGTCTGCGCACCGATCTGGGCGAGGGCTACGGCGCGTTGCTCGAGGCGGCGCGGGTGATCGACCCCACGCTCAAGGGTCCGATCCAGAGCGCCCGGAACTCGGCGTTCGTCCAGCTCGAGGAGATCGAGAAGAAGATCGTGCAGCACCTCAAGAGGCGGAACGCCATCGGCGTGGAGCAGCTCGAGAAGGCGGCGGTGAACCTGTTCCCGCTCGGTCAGCCGCAGGAGCGCGTCCTCAACGTCGTGCCGTATCTGGCCCGGTACGGGGCCGCGCTGTTGGAAGCGATCGCCGACGCGATCCGCATCGAGCTCGACGCTCCCGCGCCCGCCTGGAACGGCCTCTCCTGTGGCTGAGACGGTGGCGCGTCGCGCGGGCCCCGGCCGTCGCACGGCGCGGCGCCGTCCTTGCCGTAATTGCAGTATTCACATAGCTTTGAGCCGATATGGCCTGGTTGGTCCTGGTCGGTCTCGTGCTGATGATCCTCTTGGTTGCGGCGGTGCTGGACTCGCCGCTGGGGCGCGCGCTGGCGGCCCGTGTGGAGCGGGGCGGCCTGGCCGGCGCCGAACGGTTGGCCACGCGCGTGGCTGCCCTCGAGGCCGAGACCGAGCGGCTCAGCGCCGAGGTGCAAAAGCTTCAGGAGGAGAGCGAGTTCCTGCGCCGGCTGCTGGAGGAGCGGCCGGCCAACCAGCTTTCGTCCGGTGAGCGCCGCGACTGAGGGAGTGCTGGAGCAGCCGTCCGCCCGCTCCGCCCGCTGGGTGGCAGCGGGCATTCTTTTGAGCCGCATCGCCGGCCTGCTGAGGGAGCGGGTCTTCGCGCACTACTTCGGAACGACGTTGTTCGCCGACGCGTTCCGCGCGGCGCTGCGCATGCCCAACGTCCTCCAGAACCTCCTGGGGGAGGGCACGCTCAGCGCCTCGTTCATTCCCGTCTACTCGTCGCTGCTCGCCCAGGGGCGCGAAGAGGAGGCGGGGCGCGTCGCGGGCGCGGTGTTCGCGCTGCTGCTCGCCGTGGCCGGGGGGCTGGCGCTGATCGGGATCGTGCTGGCGCCGGTGCTGGTGGACGTGTTCCTCTGGGGCTTCGAGGGGGAGAAGCGGGAGATCACCGTGACGCTGGTTCGGATCATCTTCCCGATGACCGGCGTGCTGGTGCTCTCGGCGTGGACGCTCGGGATCCTGAACAGTCACCGCCAGTTCTTCCTCTCCTACGTGGCGCCGGTGGCGTGGAGCGCCGCGATGATCGCCACGCTGGTCGTTCTGGGCGGTCGGCTCGATCAGCGGCCCCTGGTCGTTGCCCTGGCCTGGGGCGCGTTGATCGGCGGCGTGCTCCAGTTCGCGGTGCAGCTCCCGCGGGTGCTGCGCCTCGAGCCCGCGCTGCGTGTGCGTTGGGATCTGGCGCTGGAGGGTGTCCGCACGACGGTACGCAACGCCGGCCCCGCGATCGTGGGTCGGGGGGTGGTGCAGCTCAGCGGCTGGGTGGACCTGATCCTCGCCTCGATGCTGGCGGACGGCGCGGTGGCGGCGCTGGGGTACGCGAACACCCTCTACGTGCTGCCGGTGAGCCTGTTCGGCATGTCCGTCGCGGCGGCGGAGCTGCCGGAGCTCGCGCGCCGCCGCGAAGGCGATGCGGCCGTTCTGCGACAGCGGGTGAATTTCGGCCTGCGCCAGATCGCGTTTCTCGTGGTCCCGTCGGTGGCGGGGTACCTGGTCCTGGGGGATGTGATCGTCGCGGCGCTCTACCAGACGGGGGACTTCGGGCGCGCGGACACGGTGTTCGTGGCGCTGGTGCTGGCGGGCTACACGATCGGCCTGCTGGCCTCCACGTCGTCGCGCCTGTTCGCCAACACGTTCTTCGCCCTGGGCGACACGCGCACGCCGGCGATGGTCGCACTGGCCCGGGTCGCGACCGCCGGGGGCCTCGGGTACCTGCTCATGACGTGGTTCGAGCGGCACCGGCTCCTGGGCCAACCGCTGGGCGCGGTCGGCCTGGCCATCGCCAGCGGGGCGGCGGCGTGGGTCGAGTGGGGCTTGCTCCGCTCCCGCGTGACGCGGCGGATCGGCAGGGTGGGCGCAGGCGCGGGCCCACTCGCCCGGATGGCGTGCGCGGCCGCGGCGGCTGCGCTGGTCGGGCGCATCATCGTGACGCTCCTGCCCCCGCTGGACCCCGTCCTCGTGGCCGCTCTCGCGCTGGCGCCGTTCGGGGTCGTGTACTTCGGCATGGCGTGGGCGTTGGGCCTCTCCGAGGCGGGCGGCGCCTGGGGGCGGATCGTGCGCCGCTTCCGCGGGACGTCCGCGTGAACCGCGGCCGGCGTCCGGGCCGGAAACGGGCTCACGTCGCGGGGTATCATCCACGAGGATCGAGCGGCCGCCGCGCGCCGCCTCCAGGGTGCCGCGGGTGGCCGCTCGCGCACGCATGGAGTGGAACAGAGCGGACGGACCGGGGATGGCCGTGGTCCCAGCCGAGCTCGAGAAGAAGCTACGACACCTGCCCACACGCCCCGGCGTGTACCTGTTCAAGGACGCCCGGGGGACGATCCTCTACGTCGGCAAGGCCAAGTCGCTGCGTGCGAGGGTGCGCAGCCACTTCGGGCCCGATGGGGCGATCTCGCCGAAGAACCAGCAGATGATCCGGCGCGTGGCCGACGTGGACACGATCGTCGTGGGCTCGGAGGTGGAGGCGCTGCTCCTCGAGGCGAACCTGATCAAGGCGCACCGGCCGCGCTTCAACGTTCAGCTCCGGGACGACAAACGGTACCCGTACATCAAGGTCACCGTCCAGGAGCGGTTCCCCCGGGTGTACGTGACGCGTCGCCTCGAGCACGATGGCGCGCGCTACTTCGGCCCGTACACGGACGTGGGGGCGATGCGGCAGGCGCTGGAAGTGGTGAAGCGCTATTACACGGTGCGGAGCTGCCGGTACGACCTGCCGCGGGAGGCGCCGGACCGGCCCTGCCTCGACTACCACATCGGCCGCTGCAAGGCGCCGTGCGCCGGGCTCCAGTCCGAGGCCGAGTACCGCGCCATGGTGGACGAGATCCTGGACGTCCTGAGCGGACGTGTGGACGAGGTCCGCAAGCGGGTCGGAGAGGAGATGCAGCAGGCCGTCGACGCGCTGGAGTTCGAGCGCGCGGCCCGGCTGCGGGACGTCGCCGCCGCCCTGGACGCGCTCGCGCAGCGCCAGCGCGTGCTCGACGTGCGCGGCGGCGACCAGGACGTCATCGGCATGGCGCGGGACGGCGACCACGCGTGTCTCATCCGCCTCAGGATCAGGGACGGGAAGTTGCTGGGCCGCGAGGTGGACTTCTTCGAGAACGCGGCGACCGAGGATGACGCGGCGCTCCTCTCCGCGGGTGTTTCGCGGCTGTACTTCGGCCGCGGCGAGGAGGGCGCGCGCGACCTGCCGCGGGAAGTGTTGTTCCCGCTGGAGTTCGAGGACCGGCCGCTCATCGAGGAGGTGCTGTCCGAACGGGCCGGGAGGCGGATCAGGACCCACGTCCCCGCGCGAGGCGAGAAGGTGCGGCTCATCGAGCTCGCCAACCAGAACGCGCGCCACCTGCTCGAGGAGCGCGCGGTGCTGGCCGAGTCCGTACGCGAGCGGGCCGACGACGTCCTCTACGACCTCCAGGAGTCGCTGGACCTGAAGGTCGTGCCGAGGCTGATGGTCTGCTTCGACGTCTCGCATACGCAGGGCAGCGAGGTCGTCGGCAGCGCCGTCGTGTTCGAGAACGGCGAGCCCAACAAGGGCGAGTACCGCCGCTTCCGCATCAAGGGGGATTGGGGCAACGATGACTTCCGCTCCATCGCCGAGATCGTCGGGCGCTACTTCAGGCGGCGGCTCGACGAAGGGCGGCCGCTGCCCGAACTGGCGATCATCGACGGCGGCAAGGGGCAGCTCACGGCGGCGCTCGCCGCGCTCGAATCGCTCGGTGTGCGTGACACGGCGGTCTGCGCACTGGCCAAGCGACAGGAGGAGATCTATCTCCCGGACCGCAGCGAGCCGCTGCGCCTCCCCCGTACCAGCCCGGCGTTGCGCTTGCTCCAGCGGATCCGGAACGAGGCGCACCGGTTCGCCATCACGTACAACCGCAAGCTGCGGACGCGCCGTGCGTTGGCCAGCGAGTTGCGGGAGATTCCCGGCATCGGCCCGGCACGGCAGAAGGCCCTGCTCGAGCGGTTCGGCAGCGTGCGTGCCCTGCGCGCGGCGACGCCCGAGCAGATCGCGCAGGTCCCAGGGTTCTCGGAAAAGCTGGCTCGACAGGTCCATGCCTTCCTCACACGCTGATACGGTCCGCACCCGGTTCGCGCCGAGCCCCACCGGCAGCCTGCACGTGGGCAACGCGCGGGTCGCCGTGTTGAACTGGCTCTTCGCAAAGAAACACAACGGCGTGTTCATCCTGCGCATCGAGGACACCGACGTCGAACGGAACGTCCCGGGCGCCGAGGCCGAGATGATCGAGGATCTCCTGTGGCTCGGCCTCGAGTGGCAGGAGGGGCCGGGCGTCGAAGGGCCCTATGGGGAAGGGCCGGTGGGGCCGTACCGCCAGAGCCAACGCGGCCCGCTCTACCGCGACACGGCGGCGAAACTGCTCGAGAGCGGCGCGGCGTTCCGGTGCTACTGCACGGAGGAAGAGCTCGAGGCGAAGCGGCGGGCCGCACTGGCGCGGGGCGAGACGCCTCGCTACGACGGCACGTGCCGCCACCTCACTGCGGCCGAGGCGGCGCGCTACGAACGCGAAGGGCGCCAGCCCGCCATCCGCTTCCGGGTCCCCGAGAGCGGCACGATCGAGGTGCACGATGTGGTGCGCGGCACCGTCCGGTTCGACGCTTCCACCCTGGGCGACTTCGTGATCCTGCGGTCCGACGGGCAGCCGACCTACAACTTCGCCGTCGTCGTGGACGACCTCGCCATGCGGATCACGCACGTGATCCGCGGCGTGGGGCACCTGTCCAACACGCCGCGCCAGGTCCTCCTGTACGAGGCGCTCGGCGCGACGCCGCCCGTGTTCGCCCACGTGCCCACCGTCCTGGGGCCGGATCGGCAGAAGCTGTCCAAGCGACACGGCGCCCGCCCGCTCGCGGATTACCGCCGGGAGGGCTACCACCCCGACGCGATGGTCAACTACCTGTCGCTGCTCGGGTGGTCCAGCCCTTCGGGTGAGGAGTTCCTCACGAGGGAGCGGCTGATCAACGAGATCTCGCTCGAGAGGATCGGGCAGTCCGATGTGGTCTTCGACCCCGAGAAGCTGCGCTGGCTCTCCCAGCGACACATCGAGCGCATGCCGCTCCCGGAACTGGTTGAGGCGGTGAGCGCGTACGTGGACCGGGAGCGTTTTCCCCTCGGGGACGATGTGCTGCCCGCGGCCGTCGCGGCGGTGCGCAGCCACCTCTCCACCTTCTCCGAGATCAACGAGCACCTGGCTCCGTTCGTCTCTCCGCTGGACGATGCAGGCCGTGCCGCCCGGGATGCCGCGCTCGCCGACCCGGAGGCCCGATCGGTCGTCGAGGCGGCGCGGCGGCGGCTCGCGGAGCTGGAGCCGTGGGAGGAGGGCGCCGTGGGCGAGGCCGTACGCGCGCTGGGGAGGGAGCTGGGTGTCGCGGGCCGCCGCCTCTACGAGCCGCTCCGGCTAGCGTTGATCGGCCGGCCGCACGGCCCTCCCCTGGCCGCCACCGCCTTCGTGCTGGGGCGGGCCGTGACGCTCCAGCGCCTGGACGAGGCCCTGGCCGCGCGCGGCGCCAGCCACCCCACTCCCGCTCCACCCACCCCCTGACGATCCGCCAGCCACGGGCCGCGCGAGCACTCCCGGCGTTTGACGGGGCGGGCCCACGCGCCTATCTTCCCGCCCGCCCGAAACCATCGCGAACACCGGAGGCGCTTTGCGCATCCTCATCTTCGACCCCTTCGCCGGGATCAGCGGGGACATGATCCTGGGAGGGCTGGTCGACCTCGGCCTGGACCCGGACTGGCTCCGCGACTTCGTCGGCTCGCTGGGGCTGGGGCCGGTCGGCGTCGAGGTCGCGCGCGTGCAGAGACGGGGAATCGCCTGCGCCCACGTGCGCTTCGACCTCCCCCACGAGCACGCGCACCGTCACCTGTCCGACATCCTGGAGATCGTGGACAGGGCGGCGGCCCCCGAGTCGGTGCGCCAGCGGGCGGCGGCCGTGTTCCGGCGCCTCGCCGAAGCCGAAGCCGCGATCCACGGCGTGAGCGTCGAGCGCGTGCACTTCCACGAGGTCGGCGCCCTCGATGCGATCTTGGACGTGCTCTGCGCCGTGGCGGGCGTGGAACAGCTCGGGTTCGAGGACTTCGCGACCCGTCCCGTCGAGCTGGGCTCCGGCTGGGTCCGGATCGAGCACGGCCAGTTCCCCGTGCCGGCGCCGGCGGCGCTCAGGCTCCTGGAAGGGCTGCCCGTCCGCGACTCCGGCTTCGAGGGCGAGTGCACCACGCCCACTGGCGCCGCGATCCTCGCGGAGCTGACCGGCGGCCGGCCGGCACCCGACGCGTTCGTGCTGCGCGGCACCGGCTTCGGCGCCGGGACCAGGGACCCCGGAGATCGGCCGAACTGTCTCCGCCTGATCGCGGCCGAGGTCGCGCCGCCTGCCGAGCGCCTCGTGCTCGTCCAGGCCGACATCGATGACCTCCCGCCGGAGTACGCGCCGCCGGCGCTGGACGCGATCCTGGCCGCCGGCGCGCTGGACACGGTGGTCCTCCCGCTCGCGATGAAGAAAGGCCGGCCCGGCCTGCGCCTGGAGGCCCTCGCCCCCGAGTCCGCGCTGGACGCGGTTCTCGGGGCCCTGTTCCGCGCCACGCCCACCATCGGCGCCCGGTACTGGGCCGTCACCAGGCCGGCGCTGGCGCGTGCGGAATCCGTCCGGGAATGGCGGGGTCAGAGGATCCGGTTCAAGCAGGTCCGGCTCCCCGACGGCACACAACGGAGTAAACCCGAGTATGAAGATGTCGTGCGCGCAGCAGACGCACTGGGCCTGGCGCCGTTCCAGGTCCGCGCCGCCCTCGAAGAGAACGGGGGGGCCGGTGGCGATGCAACATCCTGACCGCAGCCTCTGGAGGCGGAGCATGACGCGACGAATCACAGGCGCCCGTTCGAGCGGCGTTCTCGCGCTGCTGTTGGCGTGCCTGCTCGCCGGTGCGCTGTTCCCGACGGCCGCCAGCGCGCAGAAGCAGAGGAAGCCGTCCAACAACATGTGGACGCGGAGCGCTCGGCTCTACCTCGACCGGGCACGCACGAACCCGCGGTTCGAGGAGAAGCAGGAGCTCTACCGCCAGGCGCTCGAGGCGATCCAGAAGGGGATCGAGGAAGACCCCGGCAACGCACAGGTCTGGCTGATCGCCGGGCAGGTCTACGTGCAGCTCGATTCGGCGCAGCAGGCGCACGAGGCGTTCAGCAAGGCGGTGGAGCTGTACCCGCCCTACGAGAAGGATGTCGAGACGGAGCGGCGGAACGCCTGGGCGCGGTGGCACAACGAAGGCATCGGCGCCATCCAGCAGCAGGACTACGAGCGGGCGCTCGAACGGTTCCAGGCCGCCGACCTGATCTACGACAAGCTGCCCAACGCGCGCCTGCAACTCGGCTCGCTGTACCTCCGCAAGGGAGAGACAGAACGCGCCATCGCGGCGTTCCGCGGCGCGCTGGAGATCCTGCGGGGGCCGGCGGGCGATGCGGTGTCCGGCAAGGACCGGGAGCAGTGGCGGCAGAACGAGGAGGTCGCCGCGTTCAACCTGGCGCAGCTCCTGGCCAACGCGGGTCGCTACGAGGAGGCTGAGCGGGAGTACCGCGCCTTCCTCGAGCGCGATCCGCAGAATCGGACCGCGAAGACCAACCTGGCGATCGTGCTGACCCGGCTCGGCAGGACCGATGAGGCCAACAGGATCTACGGCGAGCTCCTGGACGAGCCGGACCTCACCGAGGAGGACTACCAAGTCATCGGGATCGGCCTGCTGAGCGGGGACGAGTTCGATCGCGCAGCGGAAGCGTTCCGCAAGGCGCTCGCGCTGAACCCGTATTCGCGGGACGCGATGTACAACCTGGCCCAGGCGATCTACCGGCAGGGACTGGCGCTCGAGGAGCGTCGCCAGGCGGCGAGCGGCGATGAGCAGGTGAAGGCCGCCACCGATCTGGGCGCGCTGTACGCCGAGCTCGAAAACCTCGCGGAGAAGCTGCGCGCGGTCGATCCGTACAACCGGAACGCCCTGTTGCTGCTCGCCCACGCGTATCGTGGCCAGGGCGACCTGGCGGTCCAGGACGCGGCCAAGAGCGATGAGTGGCGTGCCAAGGCGCTCGAGGTGCTCCGGGAGCAGGAGAACCTCCCCTTCGAGGTCAAGGACCTGGTCATGACGCCCGGCGAGGGGAAGGTGAGGGTCTCGGGGCTGCTCCAGAACGCGAAGCTCGCGGCGGGTACGCCGGTGACGATCGAGATGTCCATCGTCGGCAAGGACGGGCAGACCGTCGGCACGCAGGAGATCACGGTGTCGGCGCCGGAGGCCGAGCAGGCGGTGTCGTTCGAGGCGGAGATCGAGGTCAGCGGCGAGCCCGCCGGCTTCAGGTACCAGGCGCGGAGCTGAACCGGAGGGCGCGGCCGCCGCTCGGCCGTCGCGCCCGCACAATGTGCGCACACGAGAGAGAACGGGGCGGGGGTGCTCGACTGCGGGAGCGCCCCCGCCCCGATCGTTCGATCGATCCCGAAGGCCTCTTCACGTGGCCGGGGACGAGGAGGACGCGGGTGGAAGAGGAACGTTTCTGCGCGACGCATCCGGAGCGGCCGGCGGTCTCCACGTGCGCGATCTGCGGGGACGCCGTCTGCGAGCAGTGCGAGGAGCAGGCGGGGGGCAATCCGTTGTGCGGCCGGCACGCTTCCGTGCCGCTCATTGAGGGGTGGGCGCAGGTCTACGCCACCTCGGACGACGTCGTGGCGCAGCTCATCCGGGACAACCTCCGGGCGGCAGGGGTGGATGCCCAGGTCTTCTCCCAGAAGGATCACTTCGCTTTCGCCGTGGACCTGGGAGACCTGAGCCCCGTGCGCGTTCTCGTCCCCGCTGAGGAGTACGAGGCCGCGCAGCGGATCGTTCGCGAGCACATGGACCTCCATGGCGAGGTCCGGTTCGCCTGCCCGAATTGCGGCGAGCCGGCGGAACCCGGCGCCACGCGGTGCGCGGCGTGCGGTGCGCCCCTCTCCTGAGCCGGGGAGGTGCGCCCCACGTCGCTTGAAGCGGGCTGATCCGGCCCTTATCTTTCAGTGTTGCCGTGAGATGGATCGGGGGCGGCCGATGGTCGCCCCCGAATCGTGAGACGGGGCGAATGGTCAGGATCGCGGAGATCGTGCCCGGCTCGATCGCCGAGGCGCTCGAGCTGGAGATCGGCAGTCGGATCGTCCGCATCAACGGCGAGCGGGTCCGCGACAGCATCGACTTCCGCTTCCTCGAGGGGGAGCCGCTGCTGGAGCTGGAGGTGTATTCGCCGACGGACGGTTCCACGACGATCTACGAGATCGAGAAAGAGGCGGGCGAACCGCTCGGCGTGCGCCCGGCGCCGGATCCCGTCCGCGAATGCGCGAACAAGTGTGTCTTCTGCTTCGTGGACGGCAATCCGGAGGGTGTGCGGCCCACGCTCTACCTCCGCGACGACGATTTCCGTCTCTCGTTCACCTACGGCAGCTACGTGACGCTCACCAACCTCGGGCCGCGAGGTTTCCAGCGGCTGATCGACCAGCGGCTCTCGCCGCTGTACGTGAGCGTCCACGCGACGGAGCCCGAGGTCCGGATGCGGCTGCTGGGTGTGCCCCGGGGCGGCGAGATCGTGGAGCAGCTCCGTACGCTGACGCAGGCGGGCATCGAGGTCCACACGCAGGTGGTGCTGTGTCCGGGCTGGAACGATGGTGCCCACCTGGACCGGACCATCGAGGACCTCTGGGCGCTGGGGCCCGGCGTGCTCTCGCTGTCCGTGGTGCCCGTGGGGCTGACGCGCTACAACCTCGGCCGTCCCGTCCGGCTCTTGACGCCGGAGGAGGCGCGCCAGGCGCTCGCGCAGGTGGATCGGGCACGTGAGCGTGCGCTCGCCGAGCGTGGGGTGGGCTGGGCGTACGCCGCCGACGAAATGTTCCTCCTCGCCGGTGTGGAGATCCCGGACGCCGCATACTACGATGACTGGCCGCTCACGGAGAACGGCGTCGGCGCGGTGCGGCGTCTGCTCGATGCGTTCGAGGCGGGTCTGGGGGATGCGCCGCGTCTGGACGGGCGTCGCATTGCCATCGTCACGGGGACGCGGATGGCGGCGCTCCTGGAACCGCTGCGCGAGCGGCTGAGCGGCGCGACGGGCGCCCAGTACGACGTCATCGGCGTCGAGAACCGCTTCTTCGGCCCGACCGTCACGACGGCGGGGCTGCTCGCCGGGCGGGACATTGCCGTCGAGCTGAGCGCACGCCCGGCCTACGATGGCGTGTTGCTGCCCGCCGAGGCGCTGAACGACGACGGGCGTTTCATTGACGATCTCCCGTTCTCCGAGTTCGCCCATCGGCTCGCGCCGACGCCCGTGGTCGCAGGCTACGAGCTGATCAGCACCCTTTCAGCCCTGTGAAGCATCCGCTACCGGCTGTCGCCGTCGTCGGCCGGCCGAACGTCGGCAAGTCCACGTTCTTCAACCGTGTGCTGGGTGAGCGGCGGGCGATCGTCGAAGACGTCCCCGGCGTCACCCGTGATCGCAATTTCGCACGCGCGGAATGGGCCGGTCGTCACTTCTACATCATCGACACGGGAGGGCTGGAGACCGAGAGTGAGGAGCCGCTGGCCGCGGCGATCCGGCGGCAGGTGATGGCCGCCATCGAGGAGTCGGACGTCATCGTCTTCATGGTGGACGGCCGCGAAGGGCCTCAGCCGATGGACCACCGGATCGCGGAGGTCTTGCGCAGGTCGGGCCGCCCGGTCGTCCTGGCGGTGAACAAGCTGGACCGGCTGCCCTCCGAGCTCGGCCACCACGATTTCTGGGAGTTGGGGCTGGGCGAGCCGCTGCCGGTGAGCTCGATCTCCGGCAGGGGCTCGGGCGAGGTCCTGGACGCCATCATCGCACGGCTGCCGGAGGCGCCGGCGGCGGTCGAGGATGACGCGCTCTACGTCGCGGTGGTGGGTCGGCCCAACGTCGGCAAGTCCAGCTTCATCAACCGGCTGCTGGGCGAGGACCGGCTGGTCGTCAGCGAGATCGCGGGGACGACCCGTGACGCTGTGGACACGCCGATGCGCTACCACGGCCGGACGCTCGTCTTCGTGGACACGGCGGGGCTGCGTCGGCGGGCGCGGATCGAGCCGGGGCTCGAGTACTACAGCGCGCTGCGGACGGAGCGGGCGATCGAGCGAGCGGATGTGTCTCTCCTGCTCCTGGACGCGACCGAGCCCGTCCACGTGCAGGACCTGAAGATCGCCGAGCGCGTCTGGGAGGCCGGCTGCGGCTTGATCATCGTCGCCAACAAGTGGGATCTGGTGCCGAAGACCGACAAGACGGCGGCGGCCTACGAGAGCCATCTCCGGGAACGGGCGCCGTGGCTGCGGTGGGCGCCGGTCATCTTCACCTCGGCCCTCACGGGCCAGCGTGTGCACAAGACGTTGGATCTCGTGCTGGAGGTGGCGGCGGAGCGGAGCCGCCGGATCCCGACGCACGAGGTCAACGAAGTGGTGCAGGAGTTGGTGGAGCGTCAGCCGCCGCCGCATTACCGTGGGCAGCCGATCAAGATCTACTACGCGACGCAGGCCGAGACGGCGCCGCCCACGTTCGTGATCTTCACCAACTACCCGAAGGCCGTGCCGGACCACTACGCGCGGTATCTGCAGAACGGGTTCCGGGAGCGCTGGGGCTTCGTGGGCGCGCCCTTGCGCTTGCGGTTCCGCGGACGAAAGGAGCGCCGGTGACGGCGGCGCTGTTGATCGCCTCGTACCTGCTCGGCTCGATCCCCACGAGCTACATCCTGGGCCGTGTGGTGCGCGGCATCGATCTGCGCCAGCACGGCAGCGGGAACCTCGGTGCAACGAACGCGTTCCGCGTGCTCGGCTGGCGTATCGCGGTCCCGGTCCTGGCGGTGGATGTGGCGAAGGGGTGGGCGCCGACGTACTTCTTCCCCCTGTGGGACGGCAGGGCCGCGCCGGAGTGGGCGCTCGCGTACGGCGCCGTCGCCGTGCTGGGGCACGTCTACTCCGTGTGGGTCGGGTTCCGCGGCGGGAAGGGGGTGGCGACCGGGGCCGGCGTCTTCCTCGCACTGGCGCCGGCGGCGCTGCTCGCGGCCTTCGCGGTCTGGGTCCTGCTGGTGCTGGCCACGCGCATCGTGTCCGTTGCATCCATCGCGGCGGCACTGGTCGTGCCGGTCGCCGTGTTCGTGACGCAGGGCAGCGGACCCGTGCTCTGGTTGGCGGTCGCGCTCGCCGTCTTCATCGTGTACGCACACCGTGCCAACGTGCGGCGTCTGTTGCGAGGGGAGGAGCGCCGGCTGGAATGGCCCGCAGGAGGAGGGCGATGAGTCGCCGGGTCGCGGTCATCGGAGCAGGGAGCTGGGGGACCACCCTCGCCAACCTGCTCGCGAAGAAGGGGCACCGCGTTCGCCTCTGGGCCTACGAGGAAGATGTGGCCGGGGCGATCACCGCGACGCGCGAGAACCCGCGCTATCTGCCGGGCATCCCCCTGCACCCGGGGCTCGCAGCGACCCACCGCCTGGAGGAGGCGGTGGCGGAGGCGGAGGTCGTCGTCTCGGTCACGCCGTCGCAGCATGTGCGGCGAGTCATGGCGGAGGCCGCTCCTGCGATCCGTCCCGATGCGCTCGTGGTGAGCGCCTCGAAGGGGATCGAGGTCTCGACGCTCCAGACCATGGCCGAGGTGCTGGAGGCCGTGCTCCCCGCGCCGCTGGCCGAGCGCGCGTGCTTCCTCTCGGGGCCGAGCTTCGCGCTGGAGGTCGCCCGCGAGCAGCCCACCGCGGTGACCGTCGCGAGCCGGGACGAAGCGGCGGCCCGGGAAGCGCAGTCGCTGTTCCAGACCGAGTACTTCCGCGTCTACACGAACCGGGACGTGCGGGGCGTGGAGCTGGCCGGGGCGCTGAAGAACGTGATCGCGCTCGCGGCGGGCATGGCCGCGGGCCTCGGCCTCGGCCACAACGCTCTGGCCGCCCTGATCACCCGCGGCCTTGCCGAGATGACCCGCCTCGGCCGCGCGTTGGGCGCGGAGGACTCGACCTTCGCCGGACTGGCCGGCATGGGTGACCTGATCCTGACCTGCACCGGCGAGCTGAGCCGCAACCGCACCGTCGGGCTCGAGCTGGCCAAGGGGCGACGGCTCGAGGACATCCTGGCGTCCATGACCATGGTGGCGGAAGGCGTGGCGACGACCCGCGCCGCGCAGGCGCTCGCCGAACGGGCCGGGGTCGAGATGCCCATCGTCCGCGAAGTCCATGCGGTCCTCTTCGAGGGACGGAACCCGCGGGTGGCGGTCGAGAACCTCATGTTGCGCGAACCCAAGCCGGAGAACTGGCGATGACGGGCACGCCCGTCGAACCGGATGCCCCGGACCGGGATCCCCTGGCGGAGGACAAGCTGCTGGGACCGCGGAGGCCGATCGCGCCCAAGGAGTACTACTCGATCGGCGAGGTCTGCGATCTGGTGGACCTGAAGCCGCACGTCCTCCGCTACTGGGAGACCCAGTTCCCGGCGCTGAACCCGCTGAAGAACCGGTCCGGGAATCGGGTGTACCGGCGCAAGGAGATCAAGCTCATCCTGTTGCTGAAGCACTTGCTGTACAAGGAGCGGTACACCATCGAGGGGGCGCGGCAGAAGCTCGAACAGTTGCGGCGCGGCGGGGAGCTGCAGGGCGCTGCCGCCCGGGCGCTGGACAGCGAGATGCTCGACCTGTTGCGCGCCGAGCTGCGCCGGATCCTGGATGTTCTCCAGCTCCCGCCGCGAGGGTAGGGGCGGTGTCGATGCAGATCCTCGTCACGAACGACGACGGTTACCTCGCCAGCGGCTTGAGGACGCTGGTCCGGGCGGCGTCCCGGCTCGGGACCGTCCACGTCGTTGCGCCGGATCGCGAGCAGAGCGCCACCAGCCACTCGCTCACGCTGCACTATCCGCTGCGCGTTCGGACCACGGAGGACGGGATGCGCGTGGTCGACGGCACGCCGACGGACTGTGTGATGCTGGCCGTGGGCGACATCCTGGGGCAGCGGCCGGACGTGGTGTTGTCCGGTGTGAACCACGGCGCGAACCTCGGCGACGACGTCCTGTATTCGGGCACCGTCGCCGCGGCCATGGAGGCGACGATCCTGGGCATCCCGGCCGTGGCGATCTCGTACGCGGGCCGCGATGTCGAACGGATCCCCGAGTGGGAGGATGTGCTCGTGCGGCTCCTGGAGCAGTTGATCGTCCGGGACGACTTTCCGCCCGAGACGCTGCTCAACGTCAACCTCCCGCCGGTCGGGCCGGACCGGGTCGCGGGTGTGCGCGTCACCACGCTCGGGCGTCGCGCTTACGTCGAATCGCTCACCCGCGCCAAGGACCCGAGCGGCCGGGAATACTACTGGATCGGTGGCGGCGAGAGCCGCTGGTGGGGCGGCCCGGACTCGGACTTCCGTGCGGTGCACTCGGGTTACGTGTCGGTGACGCCGTTGCACCTGGATCTCACGAACTACCGGCTCCTGGAAGGGATCGCGCGGTGGGACCTGAAGGTTTGAGCGACCTGCGTTTCGAGCGGCAGCGGCGGCGACTCATCGAGGCCATCCGCGAACGTGGCATCGACGAGCTCGAGGTGCTGGCCGCGTTCGACCGTGTCCCGCGTCACCTCTTCCTCCCGGAGGCGGTCCGACACCGCGCGTACGAGGATACGCCCCTGCCGATCGGTTTCGGCCAGACGGCGTCGCAGCCCTCGATCCAGGCGCTCTACCTCCAGACACTGCGCTTGAAGCCGACGGATCGCGTCTTGGAGGTGGGGACGGGCAGCGGCTACCAGACGGCGTTGTTGGCGCAGCTCGCCGGGCACGTCTACTCGGTGGAGCGGATCCGCGAGCTCTCGGTCCGTGCCCGCGCGGCGCTGGACGCGCTGCGGATCAACAACGTGGCGCTGTTGGTGGGCGACGGGACCATCGGCTGGCCGCGCTACGCGCCGTTCGACGCGATCCTCGTGGCTGCGGGCGCGCCGTCGGTCCCGACGGCGCTGCTCGATCAGCTCGCCCCCGGCGGCCGGCTGCTCATCCCCATCGGGGACCGGAACGAGCAACGGCTCACGCTCTTCGTCCGGACGGAGCGAGGGCTGGAGAGCCAGGAGATCACATCGTGCGTCTTCGTTCCGTTGATCGGGCGATTCGGGTGGGCCGAATGAAGGAGAACCGGGAGCGCGAGGTGGGGGCATCGGTGAGTGGCGGGCCGACGACGCCGGGAGCGGCGTCGGTGCGCCGGGGCTGGTTCCGCCGGCTGTACGACTGGGTGCTCTCGTGGGCCGAGCGGCCCCAGGGTCCGGCGGCGCTCGGCGGGCTGGC
Organism: bacterium; assembly: GCA_003242735.1. Lineage (NCBI taxonomy): Bacteria > bacterium. Next base: position 44,344 of record QGVH01000004.1, read on the forward strand.
GTTCGTCGAGTCGTCGTTCTTCCCCATCCCGCCGGACCCGCTCCTGATCGCGCTGTGCCTGGGGGCGCCGAAGCGCGCGCTGTGGTTCGCGACGATCTGCTCCGTGGCGTCTGCGGTCGGCGGCATCGCGGGCTACGCGCTCGGCTGGGGCGTCTGGGCGCTGGTCAGGGACTTCTTCTTCGCCTACGTCCCGGGCGTGACCCCCGAGGCGTTCGAGCGGGTGCGGGTGCTCTACGACCGCTGGGATTTCTGGGCGATCTTCGTCGCGGGCTTCACTCCGATCCCCTACAAGGTCTTCACGCTCTCGGCGGGCGTCTTCCAGATCTCGTTCCCGGTGTTCGTGGTGGCGAGCCTGATCAGCCGGAGCGCGCGATTCTTCCTGGTCGCCGGCCTGATCTACGTCTTCGGCCCCGGGATCCAGGGGTTCATCGACCGGCACTTCGACCGCCTCGTCTGGCTGTTCTTCTTCCTGCTCGTCGCCGGGTTCCTCGTGATCGAGTACGTGCTCTGAACCCGGACGGGAGCGGACCGTGCGCCGGCCTTGCGTGGTGGTCTGCGGTCGGGTAACCTAGCCAGCGCACGATGCCGCTCGCGGCGGGATCGCGAGTGGCGCGCCGACGGCTTCCCCGGAGACGCCTTGTCATGACGCGATCCGCCGACACACCGACGCCGGCTGCGGATTCGCCGCTTCCGCCGGTGTACTCCCGCCTCTCGGCCGCCCCGCTCCCTGGTGGCGTGGTGGAGGATGGCGCGCCGGCGAGGCCGTATTACGGCCCCGGGGGTCTTCCGCCGCGGGACGCCCGGCCCGTTGGGGCGTCCCCGGGCCCGGGGCGTCCCGACGCACGCGTCGAGCCCTCGGGGACGGTGAACGCGTCGGTCTCGCCGCGGCTCATTCCCGTGCTGGACCGGACCGCCGCGCACGGCGCGCCCCTCGCCCATCAACCGGATGACGTCGCGGCCGTGGCGGGGGCGGAGGCAGCCGTCGAAACGGTCCGCGCGGGCGGCCCGTCGCCGAGCAGCAGGGGCCTTGGAGAGCGGGATCGGGCGCTGGCCGACCTCGTGGCCGATCGCCTCGAACGGCTCGCGGCCAGGATCCGGGCGGAAGGCCACCCGCGGCTGGCCCGGGCGACCGACACCGGTGAGCCGCTCGACGCGGTGCTGGTCGACATCGTGGGCGACTACCTCAGGGACCGCGGTGCCTGATCCGACTCTCGACGTGCTCGCAGAGCGCATCCGGCGTCGGGTGCGCGATATCCCGGACTTCCCCCAGCCCGGGATCGTGTTCAAGGACCTGACGCCGGTCCTCTCCGACGCGGAGCTGTTCTCCGCCGTCGTGCGGCAACTGGCCGACGACTTCTCGTCACACGACGTCGACCTCGTGGTGGGGATCGAAGCGCGGGGGTTCATCTTCGCCGCTCCCGTGGCGCTCCACCTCGGGACCGGGTTCGCGCCCGTGCGCAAGCCGGGCAAGCTGCCGTACCGGACGCGGCGCATCGAGTACGCCCTCGAGTACGGGGTCGACGCCCTCGAAGCGCACGTGGACGCCGTCCAGCCCGGCCAGCGGATCCTGCTCATTGACGACGTGCTGGCCACGGGCGGCACCGCCCTCGCCGCTGCCCGGCTCCTGGAGCAGCTCGGCGGCCGGGTCGTCGCCGCGGCGTTCGTCCTGGAGCTCGCCTTCCTCGGCGGACGCCAGCGGCTCTCCGCTTTCCCCGTACACTCGCTGGTGAAGTACACCGCCGGTTGATCGGGGCGCGGGAAATCGCTAGATTTCAATGAGCCCCGCCCCCGTAGCTCAGGTGGATAGAGCGGCGGTTTCCTAAACCGCGTCCGTCGCAGGTTCGAGTCCTGCCGGGGGCATGGCCTGTGGCCGCGTCGGTGCGTCACGGGACGCACCGGTGAGCACGCCCCGCGGGCGATCCCTCCGCCCCGGGGCGGTCTTTCTTGACCGGTGCGGGGCGCCGGAGCGGATTCGCGAACGTGATGCGAGTGACGAGAGAGCACGGGGACGCGTCGCAGCGGGGAGCGGTGCGCAGCCGCGCCGCGGCCTTCGCCCTTGTCCTGGCCCTGGTCGCGGCGCTCCCGCGGCCCGTTGACGCCCAGTCCCGGCTCCCGAGGCCGGTCGGCTGGATCAACGACTTCGCGAACGTCATCGAGCCCGAGCGGGAGCGGCAGATCCAGGCGGTCATCGATGAGGTCCGGGCGAAGTCTGGCGGCGAGATCGTGGTCGTCACCCTGCCCACGCTGATGGGACGCACGGCGCCGGAGCTCGCCCTCCAGATCGGTCGGGAGTGGGGCGTGGGCCGGGCGGGAGAGCCGGGCGACACGCTGCGGAACACCGGCGTGGTGGTCCTCGTGGTCCCGAAGGAGACGTCCGACGACGGCCGGGGCCATGCCCGGATCGAGACGGGGCTCGGCGTGTCGTTCATCACGGCCGCAGAAGCGGGGCGGATCCTGGATGACTACATGATTCCGCGTTTCCGCGAGGGCGACTACGGCACCGGGATCCTCCTGGGCGTCGTAGCCATCGCGCGGGAGTACGCGGAGCGCTTCGGCTTCGAGCTGACGGGCGAGGTCCCGCGGCAGATCCAGGAGCCGCAGGCCCGCGGCGGGCCGACCGCCATCGGCGTCATCGTTCTCCTGGTCCTGTTCGTCATCATCCTCATGGCGCTCCGCGGCGGCGGAGGCGGCCGGAGCGGCTTCTACGGCGGTGGCCGCCGTGGGTACCGTGGGCCGATCATCATCCCGTTCCCGTTCGGCGGGTCGCACCGCGGCGGCTGGGGTGGGTTCGGCGGCGGTTTCGGCGGCTTCGGCGGAGGCGGGGGATTCGGCGGTTTCGGCGGTGGTGGCGGGTTCGGCGGCGGCGGAGCCGGGCGGAGCTGGTGAAGGGCCAGCGAGAGGAGGTGCCGAGCACGATGGATCCGTTGGATTCGGCCCGAAAGCTTACGGCAGAGTTGGACCGGCTCTTGGGCGGCCGGCTGCGGAGTGTCGTCGTCTACGGCTCGGTCGCCCGGGGCGAGGCGATCGAGGGCGTGAGCGACGTGAACGTCCTCGTCCTCCTGGACCGGGTCGACCCCGAAACGCTACGCCGCCTCTCTCCGGTGGCGCAGAAGTGGGCCGGGGCGGGGAACACCCCCCCTCTCCTCATGGCGTGGCCCGAGTGGCGGCGCGCCGCCGACGCGTTCGCCATCGAGCTCGCCGACATGAAGGACGCCCACGTGATGGTGCACGGCGAGGACCCGCTCCGCTCACTGGACGTGGACCCGGTCGAGCTGCGGCTCCAGGCCGAACACGAGCTGCGTGGCAAGCTGCTCCAGCTCCGCGAGGGCTTGGTCCTCGCCGGAACGGAGGGCGATCAGGTGGGGCGGCTGTTGCTCACGGCCCTGCCCTCGTTCACGACCTACGCCCGGACCGCGCTCCGGCTGGCGGGGAGGCCGGTACCCGATACGACCCCCGACGTACTGGCCGCCGTCGCGACGCTCACGGACGCGGATGCGGCGCCTCTCCAGCACGTCTGGGAGGCGCGGCGCCAGCGGCGCACGGTGAGCGCGTCGCTGGACGACCCACTCGTCACGGGCTATTACCGTTTCGCGGAACGCATCGCCGACTTCGTCGACACCCTGACCCTCGGAGAAGCCGGATGAACCGCACGGGGTTGTTCATCGCCGCCGCAGCCCTTCTCCTCACGGGGTGCGGATACAATCGGATCCAGGAGCTGGATGAACGCGTCAAGCAGGCGCGCGCCAACATCGAGGCCGAGCTCCTGCGGCGCAACGATCTGATCCCGAACCTCGTCGCCACGGTGGACGAGGCAGCGGCCTTCGAACGGGAGACCTTCACCCAGGTCGCCCAGGCGCGTGCGGGTCTCACACAGGCGAGCCAGCGGGTGGCCGAGGCCGTGCAGCGGGAGGCGGGGACGGAAGAGCTCAGCCGGGCCAACGCCGCTTTGAGCGAGAACCTGCGCCTGTTCATCAACGTTGCCGTCGAGGCCTACCCAACGCTCCAGGCCAATCGCAACTTCATCGCGCTCCAGGACGAACTGACGGAGACCGAGAACCGGATCGCGGTCGCACGCCGGGACTACAACGAAGCGGTCGCCCGGTACAACACCTACATCCGTCAGTTCCCTCAGGTCCTGACCGCACGTGTGATCGGCGCCCAGCGTTACGAGCCGTTCGAGGCGCCGGAATCCGTGCAGACCCCGCCCCAGGTCCGCTTCCGCCGGGACGCAGAGGGCTGAGACCGGCCTTCGCCCTCTCCCACGGCTCCGTTCCCGCGGGCGCGCCCGTGCTCACGCGGTGGTTCGGGTGAGTTCTCGTAAGTGCGTTAAAAATCAATGGGTTCGGATGCTGTCCGGGTATGCGACTTGCACGCCTGGTCTGGTGCGCGGCCTGGGGAACGCCGCGGTAACGAGCCAAGGGAGGTGAGCATGGCGAGTCGTCCGAACCTGCCTCCGGAGGAGTCCCGCCGATTCGGCGGAGGTTCCGAGGAAACGGGCCGCGAGAGTTACGTGGGCCCGACCGGGCTCGGCCCCGAGGGTGGCCGTGAGGGCGTGGCCGAGAAGGGCATGGGGGAGAAGGTGAAGGAGAAGGCCTCCAGTGCCCTCGAGAGCGGCAAGGAGAAGCTGGCGAGCGGCGTGGATCGTCTCGGCGCCCGGCTCGAGGAGCGGGCGCGCCCGATGGAGGATGAGGGCGGCCTGAAGGGCAAGATCGGCGGGGCGGTGCACGGCGTGGGCGGCGCGATGGAGAGCGGCGCGGAATACCTCCGCACCCATGAGATAGGCACGATCCGCGATGACATCGCGACGCAGATCCGGGAGCACCCGTTCGTGAGCGTCGGGATCGCGATGGGCGCCGGGTTCGTGCTCGGCCGCGTCTTCGGCGGTGGTGGGGAAGAGGAGGAAGACGATCAGGAGCGGGAGCGCCTCGAAGCCCTGAGCATGCGGATGCGCGGCCGGGAGGAGCGGCGCGGCAACGGCTTCTTCGGGCAGATGAGGGGACCGCTCGGCCGCGCGGTCGTCAGCGGCGCGACGGCGCTGCTGGCGCGGCAGGTCCGGAACCGGATCGCCGGCGGCCGCAGGATGGAGCAAAGGCCTTGCTGACGGCCGCCACCGCTCGCCACCCGTAGCGGGGGGACGGGGTCGCCGCCGGCGGCGACCCCGTCGGATTTTCCTCCGGGGCCGCGGGTGCGGTTGCACGGGGCGCGCCAACCGTCGAGATTGGGGGCGCGCGGCGAACGGCCGGGCCGGAGCGCCACGGCCGTCGGGTCAGGTCGAAGCAACTCCGGGACGAGCGAACATGGATCGGACCGAGTCGATGGCGACGGCCGGGGGGCAGACAAGCGTATCCGGCGCACCACCCGCGGAGTTGGCGGGCGTGGCCGGGCGGTTCGCGCTGCACGCGCTCGGGTACGGCATTCCGGCGGCGGCGAACCGGCTGTCCTACATGCTCGGGGGGCTCACGTTCATTGGTCTCGTCGTGCTGGCGGTCACGGGGATCTGGCTCGACCAGTACTACAACCCCGACCCGCTGTCCGCGCACGCCAGCGTTGTCTACACCGTGACCCGCGCGCCGCTGGGTGCGTGGGTGCGCGCGCTCCACTACTGGACCGCCTGCGTGGTGCTGGTGAGCGCGACGGCCCACGTCGTCTTCGCCTTCGTGCGACGCAGCTACGCGCGCCCTAGAGAGGTCACGTGGTGGTCGGGCGTGCTGCTGCTCGTGCTCGTGGCAGGCCTGGCGTTCACGGGCACGGTGCTGCGGGCCGACCAGGAAGGCGGAGAAGCGCTCGCCCACGCCGTGGCCGCGGCCGAGTTGCTCGGTCCGCTGGGGGCGCCGCTGTCGCGCGACTTCGCCGCGAGCACCTCGCTGCTGGCCCGCATCCACAACGCACACGTGAGCCTGTTGCCGTTGTCGCTCTTCGCGATCGTCGCGCTGCACTTCTGGCTCATCCGACACCTCGGGATCAACGCGCCGTCGGGCGAGCGTGCCGCGTTCTCCAGTCACTTGCGCCGCTTGCTCGGGTTCGGGCTGGTCGGGTTCGCGGGGCTGTCGCTCGTGGCGGCGCTGTTCCCGCCCGCGCTCGGGCACCGCGCGGTGGAAGGCGTCGAGGTCACCAAGCCGTTCTGGCCGTTCCTTTGGATCTACACCTTGGAGAACACGATCGGGCTCTGGGGCATGATCCTCGGGCCGGGCGTCCTGATCGGTTTTCTCGTGGCGGTCCCGTTGCTGGACCGGGGGAGCGAACGGCCGGCCTGGCTCACGGGTCTGGCCGCGGCGCTCCTCGTGGCGTTCTTCGGCGCGCTGGTCTACGGGTTCTTCGCTCCCCAGATGCAGCACATCGGCATGTGACGCGGGAGGCGACCGTGCGTGGATCCTGGTTGCTGCTGCTCTCCGGGTTGCTCGTGGGTGCTCCCGCGACCGCGCTCGCCCACGACGTCGGCGTCATCCGGCTCGGCGCGGAGGAAGCCCCGGCCGGGAGCGAGCTTGAGATCCGGGGCGAGAAGTTGTCCAAGAACACGGAGTTCACCGTGGTCCTGCGCGGCGCGCTCGAGACGCACACCCTCGGCGCGGTCCGCTCGGACAGCGCGGGCGCGTTCACTCTCCGCGTGGTCCTTCCCGCCGACGCCTCGCCCGGAGCGTACGTCGTGCGTCTCCTCGCGCCGGACGGCGATGAGAGCGCCCGTGCGGAGCTGAAGCTGCTTCCGCCGGCGCCGCAGGCGGTGGCCGCTGCGGAGCACGACCACCACGAGGAGGGAGGCGGCCAGAGCGCGCACGTCGAGGCGACCGCCGCGCCGCTCGATCTCCCGCTCGACCGTGGACCGCTGGAGTGGGCGTTGGTGCTGGCGATCAGTGCGGGCAGCCTGGCCGGCGGGCTGGCGCTGCTGCGGCGGGCGTGAGGGCGGGGGCATCCCGGCGTTGACCGGGCTTCCCGCGGCGGGTTATCTTGCGGGGGTCGGGGGCACATATCTCACGGAGCAGCAACCAGTTGGCGGACTGGAGTCGCGGAGCGGCGACGCCCGGCCGGCCGCCGGCCGTCGAGGTCGAAGCGCTCGCCCGGCGGTTCGGGCGGCGGTGGGCGTTGCGCGGCGTGGATCTCCGCGTCGAGCCTGGCGAGGCCGTGGCGGTGTTGGGCCGCAACGGGAGCGGGAAGACGACGTTGCTGCGGGTCGTGGCGACGCTGTTGCGGCCGACCCGGGGGCGTGTGCGCGTCGCGGGCCGGGATGTGGTCCGTGAGGCGGCGGCGGTGCGGGAGCGTGTGGGTCTCATGGGCCACGCCCCCGGGGTGTACGATGACCTCACCGCTGCGGAGAACCTCAGGTTCGCGCTCCGGATGATGGGCCGTGCGGTGGACGAGCAGCGGATCGCGGCCGCGCTCGAGGCGGTGGGTTTGGGGCGGGAGGCGGACGAGCGGGTGCGGGGCTTCTCGGCCGGGATGCGCCGGCGTCTCGTGCTGGCCCGGCTCCGGTTGCAGCAACCCGAGATCCTCCTGCTCGACGAGCCGTACGCGAGCTTCGATGCCGAGGGCGTGGAGCTGCTCAACGCCTTCGTGCGTGAGACGGTGGAGCGAGGGGGCGCGGCGCTGGTCGTGACCCACGACCTCGCGCGAGGAGAGGGTGTGCTGGAGCGCGCCTTCGTCCTCGATGGGGGGCGTATCGTCCAGGAGGTGCAGGTGACGGGGCGCCCGGGCGCCGTGCGCGAGGTGGTGCCGTGAGCGGACCGTGGCGGGCCGAACTCGGGCGTGTGGCCGCCGTGGCGTGGAAGGACCTGACGGCGGAGCGGCGGACGCGGGCGAACGCCAACGCCGTCCTGTTCTTCGCCGTGCTCGTGCTCGTGCTGTTCGGGTTCGCCTTCGGTCCGGATGCCGACGCATTGCGTGTCGCGGCGCCGGGCGTTCTCTGGCTCACCGTGCTGTTCAGCGGCGTGCTCGCCTTCAACAGGTCCTACCAGGTGGAGCTGGAGAACGGGGCGTTCGACGTCCTGCTGCTCTACCCCGGGGACCGGCGCGCCATCTTCCTGGGGAAGGTGGTCGCGAACCTGGTGTTCGTCCTGTTGATCGAGGCGCTGGTCGTGCCTCTGGCGGCGCTCCTCTACGGCCTGCCGCTCCTGGCGGCGTTGCCCGGACTCGCGGCGGTGGTGCTGTTGGCGACCTTGGGACTGGTGACCGTGGGTACGTTCTACGGGGCCATGGCGAGCCGCGTCCGGGCACGGGAAGTCCTGCTGCCGTTGCTGTTGTTCCCCATCGTGATCCCGCTCCTCGTGGCGGCCGTCGAAGCGACGACCGCGGCCCTGGCGGGAGACCCCATGGGTGAGGTGGGGGCGTGGATCCGGTTGCTCATCGTGTTCGACGTGGTCTTTTTCATCGCCTGCGTGCTGGCCTTCGAGCACGTCATCGAGGAATGATGCGAATCGGGAGACGATCGGCTGAGTCGCGCTGCGACGTGGTCGGAGGTGGACGGTGACCGGCGCCGTCGGCAGGGCGGCCATCGGCCTGGCGCTCGCGCTGAGCTGTTACGGTGTGATCGCCGTGGCGGTCAGCGCATTCGTGCGGCGTGGCGCCGAGGCGTGGCGGGCGAGTGCGCGGGGCGCCGCGTGTGCGGTGTTCCTGCTGTACGCCGTGGCCACGTTCGCCATGGTCTATGCCCTGGTGACGCACGACTTCTCCGTCGAGTACGTCGCGCAGGTCGGTAGCCGGTCCACGCCGCTGTTCTTCACGATCATCTCGCTGTGGGGCGCGCTCGAGGGCTCGATCCTGTTCTGGGGGTTCGTCCTCGCGCTCTACACCGCCGTGGTGGCCGTCGGCGGACGCGGCGCTCGGCGCGGCGATCTCCAGCGGACGTATGCGACGGCGACGCTGCTGGCGGTGAGCGCCTTCTTTTCACTGCTCCTCGTGGGCCCGGCGAATCCGTTCCGCCCCGTTTGGCCGGTCCCGCTCGACGGACCCGGGCCGAACCCGTTGCTCCAGAACCACCCCCTCATGGCGGTCCACCCGCCGCTGCTGTACCTCGGGTACGTGGGGTTCTCGGTGCCCTTCGCGTTCGCCGTGGGTGCGCTGCTGGCCGGCCGGGACGACGAGGGCTGGATCCGGGAGACCCGGCGCTGGACGATCGTGGCGTGGGGCTTCCTCAGCGCGGCGATCGTGGCGGGGATGTGGTGGAGCTACGAGGTGTTGGGTTGGGGCGGGTACTGGGCGTGGGACCCGGTGGAGAACGCGAGTCTCATGCCCTGGCTGACGGCGACGGCGTTTCTGCATTCATCCATGGTCGAAGAGCGCCGGCCGGGAATGCTGCGGCCGTGGAACCTGAGCCTCGTCGTCGCCACCTTCCTGCTGACGATCCTGGGGACGTTCCTGACCCGCAGCGGGATCCTTCTCTCGGTGCACGCGTTCGCGCAGGGGGAGATGGGGAAGTACTTCCTCGGCTTCATTGCCGTTGCGCTGATCTTCTCCCTCGGGTTGCTCGCGGCGCGATCCGACCGTCTGGGCCGGGGTCGGAGCCGGCTGGACAGCGCGTTCTCCCGCGAGGCGGCGTTCCTGGTGAACAACCTGCTGCTGAGCGCGTTCACCTTCACCGTACTGCTCGGAACCCTGTTCCCGCTGGTCGCGGAGGCGGTGCGCGGCGTACGGGTGAGCGTGGGCGCTCCGTTCTTCAACCGGATGACGGTGCCGCTGTGCGTGGCGGTCCTGTTCCTCGCGGGCGTGGGACCGGCGTTGCCGTGGCGAGCGGGCCGGCTCGCGGAGACGGGGAGGCGGCTGCTCCTGCCCGCCGCGGCGTTCGTGGTGACCGCCGTGGCGTCCATCGTGGTCGCGGGCACCCGGGACCCGTACGCGGTGTTGGCGTTCGGCTTCGGAGCGTTCGCGCTGGTCGCCAACGCGGCGGAGTTCTGGACGGGCACGCGGGCGCGGCGACGGGCGACGGGCGAGGCGTGGCCGGTCGCGCTGGTGAAGCTGGTCCGGGCCAATCGGCATCGATACGGGGGCTACCTCGCACACATCGGCCTGGTGTCGATCGCCGTGGGCGTGGCCGCGTCGTCCACGTTCCGCCGCGACGTCGAGGCGACGGTCCGGCCGGGCGAGGCGGTGGCGCTGGGGTCGTTCAGCGTGCGGTTCGACCGGGTCTGGGGCCGGGAGGAGCCCCACCGGTTCGTGATCGGCGCGGACCTGACCGTCTTCCAGGACGGCCGGGAGGTGGGTCGGCTCGAGCCGCGGCTGAACTTCTACCGCTCCTCGGAGCAGCCAATCACGACGCCGGCGGTGCGGAGCCGCGCGAGCGGCGACCTGTACGTCAACCTGCTCGCCTTCGAGCGGGACGGCTCGACCGCCACGCTCCAGGTGATCCTCGAGCCGCTGGTGCCATGGATCTGGATCGGCGGCGGCATCATCGCCCTGGGCGCCCTGATCGCGGCCTGGCCGGAGAGCCGGCGGCGGCGCCCGATCCGGGAGGCGGCATCGCCGGTACGTCCCGCTGCCCCGTTCACCGGCGCGCCGGATGAACGTGCCGCGGACGCGGTGGTCGCCGGAGGTGTGGAGCCATGAGCAGGTGGTCGTTTGCGGTGCTACTGGGCCTGGTCCTGCTCTGGGGCCCGGCCTCGGCCCAGGGCGCGCCGCAGCAGGAGGATTCGGTCGCGCCGGCCGACCCGGCGCTGGAGGCGGCCGTGCGGGCGGTCGCGTCTCAGATCCGGTGCGTTGTCTGTCAGGGTCTTTCCATTGAGGACTCGCACACGGACCTGGCCCGCGAAATGAGGCAGATCGTGCGGGAGCAGCTCGCCGCGGGCCGCACGCCGGAGGAGGTGAAGGAGTACTTCGTCGCCCGGTACGGGGAGTGGATCCTCCTCGACCCGCCCGCCCGCGGCTTCAACCTCACCGTCCACGTCCTCCCCGTCCTCGGTCTCGTGGTCGGCGCTATCGTCGTCGTGCTCCTCATCCGCCGGTGGACCCGGGCGCCGGCGGAGGAGGGTAGCGCCGGCCCCGGGGAGAACCTGGCCTAGGGCGGGGCACGATCCGGACCCGCTCGCACCGGCAGCGGTACTAACCATCAGGAGACTGGCGAGACGGCACGACCTCCACTGGAGACTGCATGTACCCGACGATCTTCCGCATCGGAGACTTCTCCGTCTCGAGCTTCGGCCTCATGATCTTCCTCTCCTTCCTGGTGGGGGCGTGGGTCTTGGCCGGGCAGCTTCGGCGCCGGGGCCTGAACCCGGAGCTGGCGTGGGACCTCCTCGTCTGGATCGCCATCGGCGGGATCGCGGGTGCGAAGGCCTACTACCTCGCCCTGCACGTGCAGGACCTCCTGGCGGACCCGATCGGCAGCATCTTCAGCCGCGGCGGCTTCGTCTGGTACGGCGGGCTGATCGGTGGCGTCGCCGCCTACTACTGGCAGGTGCGCCGGCGAGGGCTGCCGCTGGGCACCATGTTCGACGCGACGGCGCCATCTCTCGCGCTGGCGTACGCCATCGGGCGCATCGGCTGCTTCCTGGTGGGCGACGACTACGGCCTGCCCACCGACAGTTGGGTGGGGATCGCGTTCCCGGAAGGGGCGCCGCCCAGCACGGCGGGCTACCTGCGGTCCATCGGGGTGGACGTCCCGGCCTCGATCCCGGACGGCCAGGTCATGGCGGTCCACCCCACGCAGCTCTACGAGACCGGCGCCGCCCTGGTGATGTTCGCGATCCTGTGGAAGGCCGCGGGCCGCAAGTGGCAGCCGGGCCGGCTGTTCGGCCTGTACCTGGCGCTGTACGGCGTTGAGCGCTTCCTGATCGAGTTCGTGCGCGCCAAGTCGGACCGCATCCTCCTCGGGCTCTCCACGTCCCAGATCGCGAGCCTGCTCCTCCTGGTGGTCGCGGCGGTGCTCTGGATCCGGACGGCGGAACGGCCGGCGCGGGCGGTGGGCGGTTCGCTCGCCGTGCGGGAGGGGTCCGGTTCCTGAGCCGGAGCCCTCCCGGTGGTGAGCCGGAGCCCGCACGTCGGGCTGCCGCGATGTCGCTCCCGCCCCGGCGCTGCGTCGCGGCGCCCCCCGGCGGCTCAGTCCTCGAGCCGTGCAAGGACCTCCCGGATCCGCCCGAAGTCTTCCTCCACCGACGGCAGCAGGTCGGGTGCGCGCAACACCGCGGCGGGGTGGAGCGTGGGCAGGATCGTGAGCCGGCGGCCGTCGCGTTCCACCGTGGTGGCCTTGCCCCTCAGCTCCGTCACCTTCGCGTTCCGGATGAAGTAGCCGAGTGCGACGCGGCCGAGGGTCACGATCAGGCGGGGCTGCACCAGCCGGAGTTGCGCATCCAGCCACGGCGCGTGCGCCCGGATCTCGGCGGCACGGGGCGTACGGTTGCCGGGTGGGCGGCACGCGACCACGTTCGTGATGAAGACGTCCTCCCGTTCCAGGCCGGCGTTCGCCAGCAGCCTGTCCAGCAACCGGCCGGCGCGACCGACGAACGGCGCGCCCCGCCGATCCTCTTCCGCACCGGGCGCCTCCCCCAGGATCAGCACGGCCGCACGGCGTGGGCCGACCCCGGGGACGACCTGCGTCCTCCCCGAAGCGAGCTCGCACCGCGTGCAGCACGCCATGTCGGAGAAGAGCGCGCCGAGGGAGCGGTAGCTCGGCACCGGATCGGGTACGCCGGGCACAAACGGCGCCGGGTCGCCCCGCCCCTTCCAGCAGTCGCCCGCCTTCGGCCGGGCCTCGCGGTCTCGCTCACGGTTGGTCGACATCCCACACTCCCTCCCCGCACGGAACGGCGGGGCAGACAATCGGCGGGCGGCGCTCGAAGCGCCACGATCGGAGCGCCGGCCCGGCGCCGGGAGGTCCAGCCGGCGGCCAGGTGCCGTGCTGGGGCTTGACGGCGCGTCGGACGCTCCGGGAGAATACGCCGTCGCCCCGGACCTGGCCACACCGCACACCGGAGACTCCTCATGGACACCACCATCCTGGTGGTCGAGCAACTGCGCGACCGACCCACAGCGGACCGGCTCCGGCGCCTCCTCGACGGTGAACCGGGCGTCGCCGGTGTCGTTGCCCTCGAGGAACGCGGGGAGATCTACGTGAAGCACAACCCCGCCCGCACGCCGTACACCCGCCTCCTCGCGCGGCTCGAGGGCGAGGGCTTTCGGGCGCGCGTGAAGCTCTAGCCGGCAGGGGAGTGCCGGCAACACCGCCCGATCGGCGCGCAGAGGCCGTTCGAGCGTCCCGCAGGGCCGTAGGGGCGGTGTGCGATCGCGTGGCTCCCCGGGTACGGACGGGTCCCGACCGACGCCCCCCGGGATCGCGCCGCTCGGACGCGAATCGACCCATCCCCGAAGAGCGCTCCTCCACTGCCCACGTCGGCTGGAATGTGGATTGCCTGACATCGCCGGGTCGGGAGCGCGGCTTCCGTCCGCACGCGGCCGCGTGCGGCGCCCGCTCCCCCACAGCCGGGCACGGTGTGGAGGAGGGTGTTGGATGCGCGGACAGCCGGGTCGGGCGTGCTTGGCGCTGGTCTTGATCGCGGGTACGAGCGCCTGTGGGGTGAGACTCCTCGATCGATGGGCGGGTCGCCCGACGACGAAGACCGCCGTCCCGGCACCCGCCGATGCACTGTGGGAGCGGCTCCCCGCAGAACTCGCCGCGCTCGGCCTGCTCGTGGAGGAGGTCCGGCGCGGCGACCGGGTCGTCCAGCTCGCCTGGCTGACGCCCTCAGGGGACGGCCGGCAGTACCTCGCCTGCGAGACGAACGGTCCCGTGGGCAGCGCGTCACTCCGCCCCCGGGTAGAGGTCGTGCCGCGTGATGCCGGCAGCGAGATCATCATCTCAACGGAGGTCCGGTCCACCGTCGGCGCCCCGTGTCGGTCCAACGGCCGCTTCGAGCAGTGGCTGCTCGAGCGGTTGGAACCCGCCATCGCGGCAGCGGCCGGGGCAGCCACGGACGGCGCGGGCGTCGAGCCGGAGTGACCGCGCCCGCAGGCCTAGGCGTCGGGCCGCGCGATGCGGATCGCCTTCTGCGATTCGCGCCGCTGCCCGGTCACCAGGTCCTCGACGGCGAGCTGGACCACGTACAGGCCGGGTTTGAGCCCGGCCAGGTCGAGGTCCACGGCGAGGGGCTCGACGCCGCCGGCCACACCCGCGCCGGTCCAGGAAACCCGAGGCGGGGTGTCGGGGCCGACCAGCCCCAGCGTCCGGCCGACCCACCGCACCGCCCGGCTGATCCCGGATTCGCCGGTCCTGCGAATCGAGACCTCAACGCGGTAGCGCGTCGCCCCGTCGCCGCCGTCCGCGAGACCGGAGACCTCCGCGTAGAGCCCCAACGTGTCCGTCGGCTGGACGATCAGCAACGCTCGCGGCGCGAGGCCGGGCGCGTCGCGGGTGCGGGGCAGCTCGGCGTCCCGGTAGGGGTGCGCGATTAGGATGTCCGACAGGGCGAGCTCGCCCGGGCCCGGCGCCTCCAGCGTGACCTCGTACCGGGCGCGGCCGGCCAGACGCGTCTCGTCCTCGAGCGCTTCGAGAGAGTAGACGAACCGACCCGGCGGCAGCGTCGTCTCGAAGCTCACGAAGAACGTGTCCCGAACCGACGCGGCCCGCTCCCGGCGCTCGGTCACGTGGACGTAGGCGCTGTCCAGCACGAACAGGGCGGTGGCGGCCGTCCGGCCCGCACCGCCCTCCAGCGCCACGCTGTCCAGCGCGAGCGCGCCGTCCACGCGCAGCACCACCGAGTCGCCCGCCGGGAAGCGGGTCACCTGATGGGCGAACGGGAGCAGCCGGCGGAAGGTCAGCGGCGCATAACCGCTCCGGGCGCGCGGGTTCTCCAACGGCGAAGGCTCCCCCGGCAACGGCGCCTCGCCGAGCCCCCGGGTCCGCAGCCGCTCCGGGACGTAGGCGAGCTGGTCCGGGTCGAAGTGCTCGATCATCCGCACATCCAGCGTCCAGCTCGAGACGTCCCGCTCCCGGCCCACCGGGACCCCGTAGCGGAGCGTCAGCTCGTCCAGGTCCTTGCCCCACGGCACCATGCCGTAGACGACCGGCGCTTGCGAGAGCAGGCGTGCCCAGACATGCCGCGCGAAGTGCTCGGCCCGCGCTTCGTTCCCCGGCGTCAGATAGAGCGGGTCGGCCGCCACCCACAGCTCACGCTCGTACTGCCGCTGTCCCTCCTCGTCCAGGCCGCGGTAGAAGCGCCTCTCCTCCGCCGCCAGCAACACGTCCACCCGCTCGAGCCGCCGCGCCTCCTCAGGGGGCAGGCGCGCGATCCCCTCCGCGAACCGCCGTTCGGCCGCGCTGTCGTCGCCGCGCGCGTGCATGCCGAACGCCACCAGCAGCTCCTTCCAGGTCGAATCCGACGTCGCCCAGGCAAACGCCTCCGCCGCAGCGACGGCCTCCTCCGGCCTGCCATCCTCCACCAGGTAACGCACCAGTGAACCGGCGATCCGCAGGTCGCCGGGAACCGCGGCAAAGGCGCGCCGCAACGTCTCCACCGCGTTGCGCCGCGCCTCGACCACCCGCGGCGCTTCCGGCGGGACCGGGCGCGGCTCGCCCGTGTCGAACCTCAGGCAGAACCGCCCGACGATCTCGTCGCACTCGCCGCCGCCGGAGCCGAAGGTGGCAGGCGCCAGCCGACGGGCGAGACTCTCGTACTCGGCCTCCGCCTTGCGCGCCGCGCGCCGGTGGCGTTCGGCCGCCGCGTTCGCCGTATCCTGCGCTCCGAGCGCGGAAGTGGCGTGCACAAAGAGAGTTAGGAGGATCGCCAGGCACCGCCCGACCCCGGCCGCCTGGAACCTTTCTTGCATCCACCTTTGTGTCTCACACCAATCCCAGGAAGGGAGGCGGCCATGGCAAGAGAGCAGGTCGCCGGAGCGATCATCCTCGGGAAGCTGCGCGAGCGCATCGTCTCGGGCCTGTACCTCGGGTACTGGCGTCCGGGAGAGCGGCTGCCCAGCATCCGGGAGATCGCCGAGGCGGAGCGTGTGGACCGCAAGACGGCGGCAGCGGCGTACCGGCGCTTGCAGGAGGAGGGGCTCGTGCGCGTACGAGCCCGGTCCGGCGTCTACCTCTGTGCGCCGCTCCTGCCCGAGCCGTCCGGACCCCTGGACCGGCTGCACCGGCAGTGGCTCGAGCACACGTACGAAGGAGCGCGCGCCCTGGGCCTGGACACCCGGACCATCCTCCGGCTGATCAACACGGTGTCCGAGGTCGAGCGCATCCCGTTGCCGGTGGTGGAGTGCAACTGGTCGCAAGCGGAGGCGCTCGCCGCCGAGTTGCGTGAGCGGCTCGAAGTCCACGCCGTGCCGTGCGTGCTGGAGGAACTCCGCGCGGGTGAGCCCGTCCTCGCCGACGCGCCGGCGGTGGTCACGACGCCCTACCATGGCTCCGACCTCGCGTTGCTCGCGCCCGGTCGGGCGATCATCGAGGCGACGCTCGCGCCCGGGCTGCTCCGGCAGATCCGCGACCGTCTCACGGCGGGCCGGGTGCTCGTGGTGGTGGACACGCCGATCGTGGAGCACAAGGTTCGGCGCGCCCTGGCCCACTGCGACCTCGGGCCCGTCATCGACGATCAGCTCCAGATCATCTCGGCGACCGATCGCGCCGAGCTGCTGGCGGCCGCTCGCAACGTTCGGACCGTGTTCCTCTGGCCGGGCGCACCCCAGTGGGTGGATGACGCCCTGCTCCCCAACGTCGAGCGGATCCGGCCGCGCCGGATGATCTCCGACGATTCGCTCGCCCGCGTTCAGGTCGCCATTCTGGACGCCGCGCTACGCCGCGCGAAGAGCGCTGTGAAGATGCAGGAAGCCCGGGCGGTATGACAATCCCGTGGGTGCAGGCGATGGCGAGGGCGCCGCTTCAGTAGGTCCACCGACGCCGGATGATAATGATGACCTGTTGCTCGGGAGGGGCCAGCGGCAGGACGACGGTTCCGCCGCGGAGCAGGCGTGCGCGGGTCGCCGGCTCCAGGGCGAGCTCGAGCTGCCACTGATCATCGATCCTCCACTGTAGCCGCACGGCCAGGGCCGCCGTGGTTTCCACTCCCGCGAGACGGCCCAGGCCAGCCTCCACCGTGAGGAAGACGTCTTCCGCGACCTCCCGGCCAAGGATCACGGTCGGGAGGCCGAGGCCGCCGAACGCCCCGAAGCCGGGACGGATCTCGAAGAAATCGAGGCCGAGGTCGGCGGCGAGCTCCTGCTCGAGCTCGATGGCGGTCAACTCCGTGAGCCCGGTCAGGAAGAACTCCCCGAGCACGCCCTGGCCGAGGAACGCGGCCTCGCCCAGCGCGAAGCTGGGGCGCCCGAAGACGAGGAAGCTCAGCAGCTCCGACTCGGGGATCGCGGCCCCCTCCGGCGTGGTGAACGCGACGACCGGGCTCGATGCCGTGCCGGTGATCCGCGCGACGATGGCGATCTCGCGCTGCGAGCCCAGCGGCACCGTGCGGACCGCCGTCACGTTCAGCATGGGATCCGGGGGCGTCTCCCCGAGGAACCGGACCTCCGCGCGTTCGATGTCGAACCGGCGGACCACGGGTCCGGCTTCCAGGGTGAACGTGCCACGCTCGCCCTCGAGCGTCCCGAAGACCCGGAGATCCTCGCCCGCGCCCACGATCACCACCTCGCCCGCGAGCTGCACCCGGGTCCCGTCCGTGGCGAACCAGAGACCGTCGCCCGCTACGATGGTGAACTCGTCGAACGTGATGGAGGCCAGTAGGGGAGCGCGCACGGGCGCGCCGTCGTCTCCCACGGGCAGCGCGAGCAGCTCCCCCTCGTCGTAGAGGAGCAGTTCCTCCCCATCCCTGGACGTGAACGCGTTCACCGGGACGGAGCCATCGTCCAGGACCACGCGACCGCTGACGGTGGGGCCCGCGAGGGGCCCGGCGAGCGCGACGGACCCGGTCACCGCGGCGGCGTCCCGGCCGCGCGCCGAGAAAGCGCGGAAGCCGTCGAACTCCAGGGCCACGTCGAAGACCGGCTCGGTGAGGGCCGGGAACGTGATCGTGCCGCGGGCCACGGCCCAGCCGTCGGACTGCGCGCGGGCCTCCTCGACGATCACACGCGAGCCCTCCAGTCTGACGTCGGCCGAGATCTCGCGGTAACGCTCGTTGAAGGGGATGATCGTGACGGCGCCGCGGCGCAGAGCGAACGATCCCTCCAGCCGTGGCTCTTCGACCGTCCCGCTGACGGTCGCGCGGCCGCTGAACGCTCCCTCCAGGTCCCGCACGTCGCGCAACCACGGCTCGAACGCGGCCAGGGCCACGCTGTCGGCGACCAGGGTCGCACGGACGGGGCCTTCGTCCAGGAGGTCCCACCGGGGCGGGAAGCCGAGAACGAGATCCACCGGGAGCGAGGCGCTGACGTCGAGGGCGCGTGCGGGCTCGAGCAGCGACTCCGCCCGGATCTCCAAGCGCTGGTCGGCGTAGCGCAGCTCGCCCTCCAACTGCCCGACCACCACCCCCTGGACCGTCGCTCCCCGGAGACGGAACTCTGCGCCAATGACCGGCGCCTCGAGCCGGCCCTCGACCTGCGCGTCGAGCCAGATCCGGCCCGTCGCCGCGGTGTCCACCCGGGCAGCCGCGAGGACGGGACCGATGGGAACCGCCGTCGCGATCACCCGGATGCCGGCGCTGCCCACCCGCGGAGCGCGGCCGTCCACCGAGAGGCGGCCCGGGCCACCCTCCTCCACGAGGAGGAGCCCGCTCACGTCCAGCCCGGGCTCGCCGCCCCACGCGACGGTCGAAGGCCGCGCGAGGCTCCAACGGTCTGGGCCAATGTCCGCCACGAAGCGGCGGATGACGGCCTCCCGGCGTCCGGCATCGGCGATGCGCCCGTCCGCGGCCAGCGCCAGCACACCCCCGCCGCTGCGCTCGGCGGTGACGGTCAGCGAGAACGTGGGCGGCTCCTGCCGGTACGCG
This sequence comes from bacterium, assembly GCA_003242735.1. Lineage (NCBI taxonomy): Bacteria > bacterium. The sequence continues at coordinate 63,192 of QGVH01000004.1, forward strand.
ACGACCGCGGTGTCGTACACGGCGAGCCCCGGGACCGCGACCCCCCGGGCCACCACGTCCAGTACGGCCGGTGCAGGGGAGACGCCGAGCGTGACCGCGTACGTGCCCCGCGCCGAGGCGATGCGCCAGCCGTCCAGGCGGACGCCCGAGAGGGCGGCCGTGCCGGCGATGCGCACGCCGTCCGCCGGTCCCGAGAGCGTTCCCTCGGACCACACCTCGCCGGCCGCCACGCTGTCCGCCGCGAGCGGGAGATACGGCGCGAACGGCGCGAGGTCCGCCACGCGGAGCGCGTAGCGCAGCTCCCCGGCTGCCGGCACGGCGAATCGCCACGTGCCGGAGACCTCGAGGTCGAGTGTGGCGAGCGCAAGAAACGCACGATCCAGTCGGAGAGTACCGTTGTCGATCTCCAGTATCACATCGACCGCGTCCCCGGGATCCGTCTGCCAGCCCGTGAACCGGCCGGCCAGCGCGAGGCGGAGCGTGGCCGAGGCGGCGGTGGTCCCGGAGCCGGCGAGGGTGAAGTCGGCCGTGAGCTGAGCGGGCGGAACGCGTTGCCCGAAGAGGGCGGCGAGCGAGAGGTCAATGGTCTGCCCGGTCAGGTCGTAAGCCGGGACAGGGCCGCGGAGGTCGAGGGCGCCGCGGAGCAGGAGCGTGCCGACGTCGAGGGCCAGGCGGACGTCCACGTCCAGCGGCACGGCGCCCGGGGCGCCCCTCAGCGCAACGGTCCCCGTCACCGTTCCCGTCAGCGACACTCCGGGGATCAGCGGCGAGAGCGCGGCGAGGGGGACGTGGTCCAGCTCGGCGACGAGGCTCGTGAGCCGGAAGCCGGCGGCGTCGTACGCCGCGGTCCCTTCCAGCGCCGCGTCGAACCCCGTCGTGGCGCCGGCGGCGGTCAGGGCGGCGACCGCGTCGAACCGCAACGCACCCGCACTCCCTGTGAGGGTGCCTCTCACGGTCCCGGTCACCGGCAGCGAGCCGGTGGCCGGCTCCAGGAGCGCGAGGTCGAGGGGATCCAGCGCGAGGTCCACGGACTCGAGGGCGGCGGGCGCCGCGCCGCCGACGACGACCGTGATCGCTCCCCTCACGTTCGAGCCGCCCGCGGCGGCGGCCAGCTCCGTGATGGCCACCCGGGAGCGGCCGCCTCCGGCCGGCGTGATGTCGAGGGTGAAGGACGCCGTGCCGGCGTCGGGGAGCTGGTCCATGAACCACCGCAGATCGGCCAGCGGCACGGCCTCTGCGCGGAGCGCGAGCTCCAGCCCCGTGGTCGTGTCGTACCTGCCCCGGACCGCGGTGAGCCGGGCGCCGTCCACGGTCGCGGTCGCGGCCGTGAAGGTCGTACCGTCGTCGTCCAGGCGGGCCTCGGCGTCGGCCGTAGCCACGGCGAACCGCCGATCGATGCCGGGGAGGACGACGTCGCCGCTCGCGCTCCGGGCCAGGACCTCCGGCGCTGGTGCGCTGGGATCCGAGAGGGTGGCGCGCGCGATGTCGGCATCCAGGCCGAGGATCGCCACACTCGTTCCGGGGCTCTCGACGACGAGGCGGCCGCCGGAGATGCGGACGTCCGTGAGCTCGAGGGTGCCTCCGCCCGATGGGCCGCCATCGGCGTCCGCCCCACGCGCGCCGACGATCGTCCGCCACGCTCGCTGGTAGTTCCAGTCCTGGCCGGGTCCGCGGCGGAGCACGGCGTCCGGCTTCACGAGGACCACATCCGACAGCAGCACATCCCCCGTCTGGAGGGCGCCGAGGTCGATCCCGAACTCGGCCCGCGCCGCCTCGGCGAACCGTGGTCCGTCCGGCTCCTCGATCGCCAGGTCCGTCACGCGCACCCGCGCGATCCCGGTGAGGGCCCGCGGGTCGGGGCGGCTCCGGTCCAGGCGCTCCAGGATCCGACCCTCGAACGCCTGGACGCCGAAGCGCCGGACCCCCGGCCGTCGCCCGGGCCGGGCCTCGGCGTCGAGCGTGTCGGAGCGGACCGTGTCCACCCGGGGGAGGACAGGCGCGGGCGCCGCCGGTACGGTCCGCGAGGGCAGGGCACCGGGGACGGCGCGCGGCAGGGCACCGGGCTCGGCGGCCTCCTCCTCACGCGCCCACTGCCGCGCTGCGAGCGCTGCGGCCCAGCGCGCCAGGGCGCCCGTCTCCACGAGGGCGTACAGCGTCAACGCGGCGACGGCGAGAGCCAGGATGACGAGCGAGGCGGCGGCCGCCGGGTCGGACTGGCGCTCCCGTCGCGGGCCCACGGTCGCCTCAGAACGCCTGGCCCAGGGCCAGGTGGAGACGGAACCGGTCGAGGAACGTGCGCCCGGGAGCGAAGTCCGGAGAGATCTGGATCAGCGTGTCGGCTTGTGCGAAGTACAGGGGGCCCCGGCGCGGAGCATACGGGTTGTAGGCGAGGTCGAGGCGGATGGGGCCGACCACCGAGCGGATCCGCACGCCCACCCCGGGCGTGACGCGCCAGCGGTCGAGCCGCAGGTCCGAGAGGTCGCCGTCTTCGAGCGCCCCCGCATCCACGAACCAGGCGAGCCGGACACGGTCGGAGGCGACCGGGGCAGGCGTGCGCAGCTCCAGGTTGACGATCGCCAGCGCGGTCCCGCCGGTCGGGACGAACGTGACGTCGTCGGTGGACACCAACGTGTCGCCGGTCAGCGGATCGACCTGGATGCGGCTCGTGACGTAGACCCGCGGGCCGAGCCCGTTGCGCGAGAAGCCCCGGACCGTGGTCGCCCCGCCCGCGAAGAAGCGGTCCTCCGGCGGCAGGAAGTCGCCGTCCGGGATGAGCGACGCACTGCCGAAGAAGGTGCCCAGCCGGAGGCCGGCCGCGAAGACGCGGTCGGGACCCAGAGGCCAGTAGCGCGAGACGTCTCCCGTCCAGCGCACGAAGCTGGCGTCGCTCCCCAGCCAGTCCGCGGCCCAGGTGAGCGACGCGCCGAGCTGGTAGCCGCGGCGCGGGTCGAGGACCTGGTCCGTCCGGTCCAGCGCCCACACCACGCCAGCGGTGTTGCGCCACCGGAAACGCTGGACGTCCGCGATGTCTTCCGGCCGGCAGACCAGCAGGGCGGTGCAGAAGATGGCGGGCGTGGCCAGGGTGCGGCCTCGCTCGACCCCGACCGTGAGCGTCCCGGCCTCACGCAGGCCGAGCCGGCGCGCCAGCGCCACCCGCGCGCCATAGACCTCCCGCTGGAAGAGCCGGGGCTCGGACTGCCGTTCGCCGAAGGCGGCCAGGGTCAGCTGGTTGCGCGCACCGAGGAACCCCGGCTCCGTGAACTCTGCGGCGAGGCGGTAGTCCACGCGGCTCCGGAACGGCTCGTCGCGGAACTCGCGGCACACCGCGCGGCCGGCCCGGAAGTCCACCGGCGCGCCGATCCCGAGCTTGCTCACCGATGCCGTGAGCGAGAGCCGCCGCGCCCCGCCGCCCAGACTCCGGCTCGTCCACTGCACGCCGGCCCGCAGACAGTCTACGGTGCCGAACCCCGCCGACGCCTCGACCACGTGGACCGGCCCTTCCACGATCCGGACCTCCACCGTGGCCCGGGCGCTGTCCGGCGGCGCACCCACCGTGTCCCGCACGACCCCGACGCTCGCGAACTGCACGATGTCCAGGGCGTAGAGGTTGCGCTCGCTGGCGTCCAACTCGTTGCCCCGGAGCAGGTCGCCCTCGCGGAACTCGAGCTGCCGCATCACGGCGGCCCGCCCCAGGTGCTCCGCGCCGATCACGGCGATGGAATCGATCACCACCTGGGGCCCGGGCAGCGCCGTGAGCTCCACGTCCACCCGGTCCGCAACGGTGTCCGCGGTGTACTCGCGCAACACGACGGCGTACGCGTGGCCCCGCGCATAGAGGGCCGCCAGGATCGTGTCGGCGGAAGCCGCGAGCTCGCGCAGGTCGAAGCGTTCGCCCGGCCGGAGCGGCAACCGACGCCGCAGCCGGGCCGTGTCCAGAACGCCCTCGACGCCGTGCAGCTCCAGCGAACGGACGATGACCGGCTCGCCGCGCCGGATCACGAACGTGACCGCCACAGCCCCGTCGCTCGCCTCCCGGACCTCCGGCTCGACCTGCGTCCCGAAGAAGCCGGCCTGGCGGAAGAAGAGGGCGAGGCGTGCCGCGTCGCTGCGGAGCACGTCCAGATCGAGGTACTCCTCGCGTCTGCCCAACCCGAACGGACAGATCGGTAGGCCGAGGACGCGACACTGGCTGGCCGCCGTCCGCACCAGCCGCTCCAGCGTGTCCGCCGGGAACGGCGCGCCGCCCCGGAAACCCACCGCCTCGATCTCGCGGCCGGCGAAGCGGACGAGCTCCGGGTAGGCCCGCGCCCCGGGCGATCTCGCCGCGCACGCCATGAGCCACCCCACCGGCGCCAGGCAGACAACGAGAAGCGCGGGCAGCCCCACGGGCCTCCGCGCCTGCACCGCTCTCATCCCACGCTCCCGACTCCCGCCCCTCGCCCGGTCGTCCGCCGCCCACGCACGTTCGGAGCTGGTGCGGGATGCAAGGCATACGCCATGCACGGCCGACGACCTCGACGCCGCTCGTGCCGGGTACCCTTCTTGCACCGACGCCGCCGCGGTTTCGGCAGGACCGCGGACCGGCGCGCACCAGGTGCGCCGGGGAAGGGGGGTGGACCGTGCGCGCTGTCGTCGTCGTTTCGCTGCTCGCCGCGTCCCTGGCCTCGTGCCGGGGAGAACCACGCATCGGCGGCGCGGACGCCGAGGGCGATGCGACGCCGGCGCGGCGGCCGCCGGCACCGAGCTTCGCTCCCGTCACCGACGCGGTGCTCTCGGCGCTCCAGGCCGCCGGAACCGAATGGCTGACCTACGGCGGCGCCTACAACAACCAGCGCTATTCGTCCCTCGCCCAGATCACCCGGGAGAACGTCGCGACGTTGACCCCCGCCTGGGTCTACCAGACCGGCGTGGCCGAGTCCTTCGAGACGACGCCGATCGTCGCCGGGAACGTCATGTACCTGACCACGCCCGGAAGCGGCGTCATCGCCCTCCACGCCGCCACCGGCGAGAAGCTCTGGGAGTTCAAGCCGGAGATCCGACGCACGCAGCTCTGCTGCGGCCCCAACAACCGAGGCGTCAGCATCTACGGCGACCACGTCCACGTCGCCACCCTCGACGCCCGCCTCATCGCCCTGGACCGCCGGACCGGGCAGGTCGTCTGGGACACCGAGGTCGCCGACCCCGATGACGGCTACAGCATCACCATGGCCCCCCTGGCCTTCGACGGGAAGATCTTCGTCGGCGTGAGCGGGGCGGACTACGGCCTCCGGGGGTTCGTCAGCGCCTACGACGCCGCGACCGGCGAGCTGGCCTGGCGCTGGTACACCATCCCCGCGCCCGACGAGGCGCCCAACGGCTGGTGGGGCGAGTGGCGGGACACCGACCCGTTCGGGACGGCCCTCGGCCGGGACATCACGGCGGAGCGCGAGGACAGCGCCACCTACCGGGACGCCTGGAAACGCGGCGGGGGCTCCGTCTGGATGACCCCCGCCTACGACCCCACCACCAAGACCCTCTACTTCAGCGTCGGCAACCCGGCGCCCAGCCTCGACGGGAGGGTGCGGCCCGGCGACAACCTGTACACGGCCTCCATCGTCGCCCTGGACGGCGAGACCGGCACCCTGCGCTGGTACTTCCAGACCGTGCCCCACGACGTCTGGGACCTCGCCCCGGTCAGCCCGCCGATCCTGTTCGACCTGGACGGGCGGCGCTACGTCGCCCAGGCCGGCAAGACCGGCTGGCTCTACGTCGTGGACGCCGCCACCGGCCAGCCCGTGCTCCGGTCCGACAACTTCGTCCCTCAGGACGCGCTGTTCACCACCGTGAGCGCTGGCGGAGACCCCGCGGACGGCCGGCTCATGATCCCGGGCGCCCACGGCGGCGCCCACTGGTCTCCCATGGCCTACTCGCCTCGTACGGGCCTCGCCTACGTCCTCGGCGTCCACCAGCCGATGGTCTACCGGGTCACCCGCCAGCCGTTCTACGAGGGACGACTCTGGACCGGCGGAACCTTCCTGACACCGCCGGACCTGCCCCAGTGGGGCACCTTCACCGCCATTGACCTCCGCACCGGCGAGATCCGCTGGCAGCAGCGCGTCCCGGTACCCATGGTCGGCGCGGCCCTCGTGACCGCCGGCGACGTGGTCTTCGTGGGGCAGGGGACCGGCACCCTCGACGCCTTCGACGCCCTCACCGGCGATCTGCTCTGGCAGTTCAACACCGGAGCCGGCGTCCACGGCGGGCCCATCACTTACGCCGTGGACGGCGTGCAGTACGTCGCCGTCGCCGCGGGCGGGAACTACCAGCTCGGGACCCCCAGGGGCGACGACGTCTTCGCCTTCGTCTTGGGCCAGGCACCTCGTCCCGCTCCCGGGCAGGCCTACGCCCCGGCCGAGTACCGCCGCTCGGGCCCGATCCGGTACGGCGCCGTCCGACAGGTGCCCGCGGCCTCCGTGACTCGCGGGAGAACGGCCGAGGCGGGATCGCCGGAGCGCTGACCCCCGCCGGACGATGAACGGGTCCGCGGCCGCCCCCCGCGGCCGGGCGGCGGCGGAACCAGCCGGCCCGCGCCGGCGGCCCGGCCTCGGGCCGCCGCCCATGAACGCTCTCGAGCTTGACGTCGGCCCAGAAATACATTATTCTAAATAGCTTACGGCCAATCTACCCGCACGCGCGGTTGTCGCCGCGAGTGCGCAGTGCGACCATCACCAGCGTACGCGGTATGCCAACACGACACCCGACGGCACGGCGCATCCACAGAGGACAGACCGCGCCGGATGACGTGTTCGTTGCGAACGTCCTCGAGCTGAGCGCGTGGATCAAGCAACACCGACGCGCGCTCACGGTGGCGGTCATTGCCATCCTCCTCGCCCTGGCCGTGGGGGTCTACTACCGGAACACGCGGGTCGCCATCGCCAACCGTGCGACGGCCGAGCTGGCGGCGCTGCGCCAGACCGTGGCGAGTGGGAACCGCGCGGTGGCCATCCAGGAGCTCCAGACGTTCATCAACCGATACGGGAGCACGGCCGCGAGCGCGGAAGCGCGGATCCTGCTCGGCCAGCTCTATCTGGAGGAAGGGAACCCCGAGCAGGCGATCCAGACGCTCAATCGCATGGCGCGGGACCTGGACCATCCCCTCGGCCCGACCGCGGCGTTCTTGGTCGGGGCCGCCCACGAGGCCGCCAACCGGTCCGGGGAGGCGGAGCGGGTCTACCTCCGGATCGCGGACGGCGCGGCCTTCCAGTACCAGCGTCTGGATGCGCTGGATGCCGCGGCCCGGATCCGGCAGGACCGCGGCGACTTCGCCGGCGCCGTCGCGCTCTACGACCGGATCCTGGGTATGCTCCCGGCCGACGCGCCGGAACGGGCCTTCTACGAGATGCGGCGGGCGGAAGCCCAGACCCGCGCCACGGCGAGCGCCCGGTCCTGAGCGCCGCCCACAAACAGCTGTAGGTCCCGCTCCTGGCCCGGCGCCGGCGGCTCCAGCGGCCGCCGGCGCCGCGTTTTCGGTGTCGCGCCGCCGGGCGTCCCGGCGGGCCGACGGCCACGCGTGGCCGACCCACGTCGGTCCGGTGGCGCGAACGCGCGGCCGCGAGGGGGCGTCCACGCCGGCGGCGCCGCGGGCGGGCGGCAGTTTCCGCGCTCGCCGTAGGTGCGCATAATATGCATTATGTAAAGTTGAGCGGCGGGGCGACGTGGAAAACTCGGCCCGTTCTCCACGTCCGCCCTTCCTCTTCCGTTGCGGGAGCCAGTGACACCCGGCTGGTATGGGAACCAGCGGCGGCAACGGGTGTGCTCAGCCGCCGCGCAGGCGGCTGGCGGCGCTCAAGAGATCACTCAGGCGGGACATGAGCTGGGAGGCGGCGGCGTCGACCAGCGCCTCGCGCTCGCGGCGATCGCGGACGGCCGGCCAGCGGAGCGGTTGGCCGAAGACGATCGCCACATCGGCCCGGCGCGGGCCGCGGGCCCACCGGGGCCAGGCCTCGTACGAGCCGGCGATGGCGGTCGGCACCACCGGTACACCGGCCCGAAGGATCAGCCGGACGGTGCCGCGTCTGGGCGCCTGGAGCCGGCCGTCCCAGCTCCGCTCACCCTCGATGTAAATTCCGACGCCTTGCCCCTCCTCGAGCCGGCGCAGCGCATGGCGCACGGCCTGCGGGTCGATCTCGAAGCGCCGGACCGGAAAGGAATGGAGCCGCGCCATGAGCCAGCGCATGGGCGGGCTGAGGAACTGGGTGCTCTTGGCCATGGTGTGGAGCACCCTGGGGCAGACGGCCTGGATGAGGATCGGATCCAGGACGCTCTGATGGTTGGCGATCAGCAGGAACGGCCCCGTGGACGGGATGTTCTCCATGCCTTGCACGTGGAGGCGGCCGCCCACGACGGGCCAGCCGGCCCGGACCAGCGCCTGGCAGCAACGGTACAGGCGGCTCATCGGACCGAAATCCGCGGCTGGAACTCGACGATCTCGCCCCACCCAGCGCGGCGGTACAGGCGCCGGAGGGCCGCCTGGATCGTCTCCTCCCACAGGCGGACCGAAGCATCCGGGAAGCGGAACAGCACCACCGGGCCGCCGCGCATCCGGAGCTGGAGCCCGCTCGAGCTGGGCTGCACGGCAGCCACCGCTTCCAGGGGCCACCGGTGGGCCTGTCCCTCGCCGGGGGCGAAGGTCAAGGCTCGGCTCGTCAGGACGAGCGTCCCCTGCACCGCCGGGCCGAGGCGCTCGACCCGGCCCAGGTACCGCCCGCGAGCGTGGACGGGGGCGAGCCCGACCACGAACCGGGCAACGGCCGCGGTGCGCCGGTACTCGCGCTCGTCCGGCCCCGCCTCCGTTTCGTCCGGCAGCCGCACCGGCGGCAGCTCGGCGGCCCATTCGGCCGCGTGCCGGCGGACCGGCTGCCCGCCCACGGGCCGGGCCTCGATCTCCGCGCCCGCTCCCCGCCGGAAGCGGGCGCCGCACCGCTTGCACACCTCGCCCCTGCCCTCGGTCCGGATCGCGTCCTCGGCCCGGCAGAACGGGCAGGCCCAGAGCAGGTCGCGGATCGCCATGGGATCCTCAGAGCCGTCCCAGGAGGTCCAGGATTCGCAGCTTCCAGACCTTCCAGACCGCTTCGAGCACGATGCGCTTGGACATCTTCGACTCGCCCAGCGTACGGTCCACGAACACGATCGGGATCTCCGCGATGCGGAACCCCTTCCGCCAGGCCCGGAAGCTCATCTCGATCTGGAATGCGTAGCCCTCGGACTCGACGCGGTCCAGGTCGATCGATTCCAAGACCTTTCGGCGGAAGCACTTGTACCCGCCGGTCGCATCCGCCACTGGAAGCCCCGTCACCCGCCGCGCGTAGACGTTGGCGAAGTAGGAGAGCAGCAGCCGGCCGATCGGCCAGTTGATCACCGTGACCCGGCCGTGGAGGTAACGGGAGCCGAGCACCACGTCGGCCTCCTCGATGGCCTCCAGGAACTGGGGGATGTGCGCCGGGTCGTGGGAGAAGTCCGCATCCATCTCGAAGAGGTACGCGTAGCCGCGTTCGAGGCCCCAGCGGAAGCCCTCGAGGTACGCGGTGCCGAGCCCGAGCTTGCCGCGCCGGTGGAGCACGTGGACCCGTGGGTTTTCTGCGGCGAGGCGGTCTGCGATCTCGCCGGTGCCGTCCGGCGATGCGTCGTCGATGACGAGGACGTCGAGCCTCGGGTCCTGCGCGAGGACCATGGGGACGAGACGGGGCAGGTTCTCGCGCTCGTTGTAGGTCGGAATAATGACCAGGCCGCGGCCGTTGCGTGTTTCCTGGTTCACGGCGTTCCGGGGATCGGGTTCCGTTCTGGGGCCCCTTCGTGTCCGCGCAGCGCCGGCAGGGCGAGGAGCGGGAGGAGCTCGACGGCGGTGAACCAGAGCCGCGAGGCGAGGGAGACGACGAGCGCGGCCGGCGCAGGCATCACGTCGGCCAGCAGCACGCCCATCAACCCTTCCCGCACCCCGATGCCGGCGGGCGCGAAGACGGCGATGTAGCCGCCCAGGTACGAGGCCGCGACCGTGCCGGCCACGTAGCGCAGGTGGCCCCCCGCATCCGGGTAGAACGAGATCACGAAGAGGACGAACGCGCCTCCCAAGAGAATCCAGGTCAGGCCGTAGGCAACCCCCCAGCGCGCCGCGTGACCGGGTCGCACCCCGGTGACCAGGTCCACCACCGTTCCCAGCCGGGGCACGCGGGCCCGGAGGGCTTCGGCCAGTCGCTGTCCGGCCGCGCACCGGAGCAGCCACAGGGACGCGATCACGCCGAGCAGCGCCGCGACGCCGGCCACGGCCCCCCGGCCGGTGGGCATGGCGACGGCCAGGAAGACGGCCCCCGAAACGAGGAACGCGAGCTGGCCGAACAGCGCCGCCGCGGTCGCGCCGACGGGCGGTAGGCCGGCCCGGCTCGCGAGCACGGCGAGGCCGGCGACCTGCCAGACCTTTCCGGGGACATAGCGCCCGAGACTGGCCAGGAAGTAGAGCCGGATGGTGGTCCGAACGGCCGGCCGGCCGACGCCCAGATCCGCCATCACGGCGCGCCAGAGGAGCGCGTGGGCAAGGTACACCGCCAGGAGCAGCACGCTCGAGAGAACGAGCGGCGCCGCCGCCGGCCGCCAATCCGCGCCGCGGAGCGCCTTCAGTTCGCTCAGTCGGACGCCGAGCGTGCGGAAGAGCGCCCAGGAGACGACCAGGACGGCGAGCAACTGGGCGGTTCGCAGGAGGAGCCGCCGGCGCCGCTCGCTCACCGCCCTGCCTCCCGCACCGCCACGATCCCGATGCGCCGTCGCAGGGCCCCCACCCAGCGACCCAGCGCCCGCTCCAACCAGTTCCAGACGGGCAGGTGAGACGGCAGGTACGCCACGCGCTCCACCCGGAGCCCGGCGCGGCGGACGGCGGCCACGAGCTCCTCCGCCCGGCGGAGCCCGATGTGGGACGGATCCGGCCGCATCAGCCCGCACCCCCGCAGCCGCTCGAAAACGTGCGTCGGGGACGGTGTGTACAGCACGAGTCGGCCGCCCGGCCGCAGAACCCGGACGGCTTCCGAGAGGAGCGACGCCAACGTCGCATCGTCCAGGTGCTCGGTCACGTCCGCGGCCAGCGCCAGGTCCATGCTGCCGTCCGCCAGGGGTAGCCGGACGCCGTCCGCCCGGACGAACCGGGCGCTCCGGACTCCTTCCACCTCTGCGACCCGCCGGGCCACCGGCAGCGCCGCCGGCGCCGGATCCACGCCCAGCGCCACGGCGCCGCGCCGCGCGCATTCGATCGCGAACGTGCCCATCCCGCAGCCGATGTCCACGACCCGCAGGCCGTCGAGCGGCGGGAGCAGTGAGAGCACGTTCGCGACCCGCTGCCGCGCGAACCGCGAGCGCCGCGTGTAGCGTTCGGCGAGGTCCGCGTAGTACGCCTCGTCGTAGTGCTCCGCGACGTCATACGCCGTGGGCCCCGCGCTGCCGTTCACCCTATTCCCCTCCCCGACGCCGTCCGCGCACGGCGCCGCCCAGCGCGACCGCGAGCAGCAGTCCGAGCATACCCACGGACACGACGGCGGACGCCTGCAGGACCTCCGAGCGGTACTCGAATCGGACCTCGTGCGTTCCGGCCGGCACGGGTACCGCCCGGAAGGTGTAATCGGCCCGCAGGACCGGCGCGGGCTCGCCGTCCACCGTCGCGCGCCAGGCGGGGAAGTAGTTCTCCGAGATCACCAGCAGCGCAGGCCGGTCCGTGGTCACCCGCAAGGTGTAGCGGTCCACTTCCCTGCCCAGCCATTCGACCGAGCCCTCCGGATCCGGCTCCACCGCCACGCCGGCCGGGAGCGGCTCCGCCAGCAAGGCGGTGCGCCGCAGGTCCAGCTCCGGGTCCGCCAGGATCCGGGTCAGCGCCACATCGTCCGGAACCACCTCCACGCTGCCCACCAAGAACGCCCGCGGGAACGCGGTGTCGTTCCGGTAGACCACGGCCGTCGGGTCGCGGTAGACCTCCGTGAACCCGGCAGCGTCGCCCAGCGGTCCCGGGCTGACCAGGTACGTCGTGTTGGTCAGGTCCAGCAGACGCCGCGTCAGGTTGACGAGCGCATCTCCGCCCACCAGTGCGCGATAGCGCCCCAGCTCGTTGCCGTGGTGCCCGCCGATCTGCTCGAGGCCGTGGATCGCCAGCAGGTTCGGCGAACCGACCCGCCCCCGCGCCCCGCCGTACGTCCCGATGTCCAGCACCCGGAACGGCTCGCCGCGGGCCTGCTCCGCCTGGAGGAACCGGATCGCGCCGTCCGGCGTGAAGAACACGGGGTCGACCGCTTCGTTCATGAGCACCGTGCCGCGGACGAACTCCCGGTCCACCCGGTACAGGTCAATGGCCGCCAGCACGGCCAGCAGCACCAGCGTGCCCCGGGCGCTCAAGAGATCCCGCGAAGCGAGCTCCCACGCCCCTGCCACGGCCGCGGCCAGCAGGAAGGCGAGCCAGAAGCCGGTCCGGATCGCCGGCAGGTTCGCCTGGAACGCCGCCGCCTTGTCCGGTGCCATGTCCGGATAGATCACCGCCTGCCAGAACCCGGTGACGGCGCCGGCCGACTCGAGCAGCGCCAGCACCCCGAGGACGACCGCTGCAGCCCACAGCGCTCGCCGAACCGCCCGGCGCTCCTCCGGCGCGCCCTGCCGCCAGTCCAGCAGGCGCTGGAGCCCGATGGCGCCCAGGGTGGCGACGCTCAGGCCGACCAGGAAAATGATGATGGACGGCGCGCGGAAGAGCTTCACGCCGGGGATGAGGTAGAACAGCCTAAATGCCGGTGTCGTGGCGCCTAGGGCGTATAGGACCGATGCAGTGCCGAGGGCCAGGAAGAACCAGGATCGGGCCTCCCGACGCCGCAGGAACGCCAGCGGGATGAGCAGCAGCGGGATGAGCCCCGCGTACTCGTGGTTCAGCTTGGCGTAGTTGCGACCCCAGTAGGTGTTGGCCGGCCTGGTCTCGCTGGGCATGTTCGCGCCGACGAACTCGGGCACGACCATGGCCATGGCCTCTTCCGGGTGCATGGACCACTGGGTCGAGTACTCGTAGGCGCTCTGCGCGTCGGCCTGGACGGTCCGCCCCGCCCGGTGCGACCACTCCCGGAGGTAGAGGAGCGGGGGCACGAACTGGACGGCCGCGCTGCCGACACCCAGCACGCCCGCCAGCGCGAACAGGCCGAGCAGTCGCGCGGCGCCCCCGGCGCTCCGTTCCGCCCTCCAGAGCTGCGCCAGCCGGAAGAGGAAGTACAGCGAGATGCCCCACACCGTGAAGTAGGCCGCCTGCATGTGGGACGTGAACATGAGGAGGGCGACGCCCAGCGCCAGAACGGCGAAGTCCTGGAGCCGGCGCCCGCGGATGGCGCGCTCCGTCAGCCAGAACGCGAGCGGCGCGAGGGCGGAGACCAGCAGCTTGCCGTCGCCGCCCGGGAAGATGAGGCTGACCAGGTCGGCGCCCATCATGTAGACCAGGCCGCCGAAGAACGCGGGGCCGCGGCGCAGCCCGAGGCCGCGGCGCAGCCACAGGTAGCAGAAGACGCCGGCCAGGAAGACGTGGAGGATCATCTTCCAACCCCAGAACGTCGGGGTGCCGAGCAGGAAGAGCGCGAGCGTGAGCGGGTAGAAGATGTCCCCGTGCATCCCCTCGACGAACGGGATCCCGCCGAAGAGGTGCGGGTCCCAGAGGGGGAAGCGGTGGTGGGTCCGGACGAACTCCGTGTAGAAGTTCCGCGCGAAGTAGCTGAGCGCCGTCGTGTCCATGCCGAGCAGGCCGGCGGAGCCGAACACGAACTCGCGGAACAGCAGGATCGCGACGAGCGCGTACACGGCCGGCGGCAGCCAGGCCGGGATCCGGTCGTCGCTCCGCTCGTATCCTGCCGGCCGGGCGGCCGGCGCAGCGGGTCGGGTCTTCCCAGTTCGTGTCCGGGGCACGGGGCTACCTCGACTCGTTCAACAGGGTCCGATAGATCTCCTGGTGGCGCCTGGCGAGCCGCTCGAGGCTCCAGCGCTGCACCACGCGATCCCGGGCGCGCCGGCCCAGCTTCGCCAGGTCGGCGTCCCGGAGCAGTGCGGCGAGCCGGGCCGCCAGGTCCTCGGGGTCGGCCGGCCGGAAGAGGGTGCCCACCTCCTCATCCACGATCTCCGGCAACCCTCCGACGCGGGAGGCGGCGACCGGTCGGCCGCAGCTCATGGCCTCGAGGGCGGCCACGCTCGTGGCCTCCATGAGCGAGGGGAACACCGCCACGTCCGCTTCGGCGTAGAGCGCCGGCATTTCGGTGTTGGGCCGGGCGCCGAGGAAGCGGATGGCGTCTGCGACGCCGAGCTCCCGCGCCAGCGCCTCCAGCCGCGGCCGCTCCGGGCCGTCGCCCACGATCAGCGCCTCCACGTCCAACTCCCGGCGCAGCAACGGCATGGCGCGGATGAAGTACTCTACCCCGTTCTTGGGGAAAAGGCGCCGAGGCACGATGACGCGCCGGCGGCCGTCCATCGTCCTCGGCGGCGCACCGATGGGCCGGAACAGTTCCGTGTCCACCCCGTTGGTCAGGGCCTCCGCCCGCGGGTGCGGGTACAGCTCCAGCGCGACGTCGCGGATCTCCTCGCTCGCCGCGAGCAGCCAGTCCGCGGCGCGGATGATCCGTCGCAGGACGGGGCGCCACGCCGGTCGCTTCGCCAGGCGCAGGAAGTGGGAGGTGTGGAGGGTGAGGACCATCGGCTTGCCGAAGCGCGCCTGTGCGAGCATCGCGGGCGGCGCGGAGGCGAACGTCTGGGCGTGGAGGACGTCCGCCTGCCGGGCGAGCGGCAGGTAGGTGGGGATGGACGCCAGCGTGTGGGCGATCCAGCCGGCCGGCGACTTGCCCGGGAACCAGGTCCGGATCACCTGCACGCCATCCATGACCTCCCGCGCCGGCGCCTCCGGCTTGGACCGGGAGGTGACCATGGTCACCTCGTCGCCGAGGCGGACCAGCTCGCGGCAGAGATAGTACGCGTGGCTCTCGAGCCCGCCGACCTCGGGCGGGAAGTAGATGCACTGCTGGAGGATCCTCACTCGGCCTCCCAGTCGGTCGTCTGGCGCGGCCGCCCCGTGAGGTGGTGGACGACGATGTCCGCGATCCGCCGCCCTGCCTGCCCGTCGCCGTAGGGGTTGCGCGCGGTCGCCATGGCGCGGCGGGCGGTCTCGTCGGAGAGGAGCTCGTCCGCGGCCTGGAGGATCCGGTCGCGGCCGGTGCCCACGAGGCGGGCGACGCCCGCGCGCACGCCCTCGGGCCGCTCCGTCACCTCCCGCAGGACGAGGACCGGGGTGCCGAAGCTCGGCGCCTCCTCCTGGATGCCGCCGGAGTCGGTGAGGACCAGCGTCGCGCGCCGGAGCGCCGCGGCGAGGTCCGCGTAGTCCAGCGGCGCGGTGAGGCGGATGCGGGGGTGGCCGGAGAGCAGCTCCTCCGCCGGGCCGCGCACGTTCGGGTTCGGGTGGACGGGATACAGGAACACCGTGTCCGTGTGCCGGTCCGCGAGCGTCCGGATCGCCTGGAAGATCTCACGCAGCGGCGCGCCGAACGACTCCCGCCGGTGGGCGGTCACCAGGACGAGCCGCCGCCCCTCCGCCAGCGCTTCCCGCAACGCCGGGTTGGAAACGGGACGGTCCTGCGCCGCGATGCCGAGGAGCGCGTCCACCACGGTGTTGCCGGTCAGGTAGACCTGGTCGGCCGGCACGCCCTCCCGGAGCAAGTTCTCCCGCGCCTGCCGCGTCGGCGCGAAGTGCAGGTCCGCGACTCCGCCGGCCAGCTTCCGGAACACCTCCTCCGGGTACGGCTGCCACTTGTCGCCGCTGCGCAGCCCGGCCTCGACGTGCCCGACCCGGATCCGCTCGAAGAACGCGGCCAGGGCCGCGAACAGGACGGTCGCCGTGTCGCCCTGGACCAGCACCAGGTCCGGCCGGTACGCGCCCAGTACCGGCCGGAGCCCGGTGAGGCAGCCCTGCGCGACGTCGTACAGGTCCTGACCCTCCCGCATGATGCCCAGGTCCCAGTCCACGGGCAGCGCGAAGACCTCGAGCACCTGGTCCAGGAGGTCCGTGTGCTGGCCCGTGAGCGCCACACGGGTCTCCACCGCGTCCGCGTGCGCCTGGAGCGCGTGCACCACGGGCGCGAGCTTGATGCCCTCCGGGCGCGTTCCCACCACGACCAGGATCCTGGGGCGATCGGCCATCCGGCAGCCTCGATCGGAAGAATGTGGAGCGGAGATCGGGGGCCCGTCGCCTCCCTACCCCGGTCACCGGGGGGCGTTCGGGCGAGGCTCCCTCCCCTGCCCTGCCCTATTGTCGCCGCTCGCGTCGGCGCCACGCCTCCGATTCGGCGTGCTGCTGGGCGATGAGCTCCGCCAGGAAGCCGAAGCCGAACAGCAGCATCCCCACCACCTCGAGCAGGATGACGAGGTAGAGGAGCGGCCGGAAACCGAACGGCGGCATGGGCCCCCAGATCCGCAAGCCGATGGTGACCAGACCCACCAGCACGCCCAGGCAAGCCAGGATCAGACCGCTCAGGCCGAACAGGAGCATGGGCTTGCGGGCGAAGAAGAGGAAAAAGGCGACCGAGATCAGATCGAGCAGGCCGATGATGATGCGGCTCCGGCCAGAGTACTTGGACTCCCCGTGCCGCCTGGGCAGCAACGCGATGTCGATCTCGGTGACGCTGAACCCGCGGGCGTGCGCGAGGACGACGAAGAAGCGGTGCCAGTCGTGGCGCAGGAAGACCTCGTCCAGCACCTCCCGGCGGAACGCCTTCATGGAGTTGAGGTCGCTGACCGGGACGTGGAAGAGCCGGCGGTTCAGCCAGTTGTAGATGCCGGAGACGAACCCCTTCTCGTAGCGGCCCACCTTGCGCCCCGTGACAATGTCCCAGCCCTCCTCGAGCTTCGCGAGGAAGCGCGGGATCTCGTCCGTCGAGTGCTGGAGGTCGGCATCGTAAAGCACCAGCCGCGACGCGGTGGTGGCTTCGGCGCCGGTGAGCAGCGCCTCGGTCTTGCCGAAGTTCCGGCGGTGACGCACGACGCGGAGCCGGTCCCAGCGGGCGGCCTCCCGGCGCGCGACCTCGGCGGTTCCATCGGTCGAACCATCGTCGACGAGAACGACCTCCCCCTCCAGCCCGAACCGCTCGAAGGTGGAGCGCAGCTCGCGCACCAGCTCCGGAATGTTCTCGACCTCGTTGTACGCGGGGATGACCACGGCGAAGTCCCGCCGGGCGCCGGGGGGGAGGCGCGTCTCGGGCGCGACGCTCGGCCGATTCAGGACCTCGGGCATCGGATCGGACTGCGCTCCGGCGCGCTTCAGACTCGCTTCCGCATGCGGGCGGACAGGATTCCGAGCTGGTCCCGGTACTTGGCCACCGTGCGGCGTGCGATCTGGATCCCCTCCTCCTTGAGGATGTTCACGATCGCTTGGTCCGTCAGCGGCCGCCGGGGATCCTCCTCGGCCACCAGCTTCTGGATCTTCGCCTTGATCCCACGGGCGCTCACGTCCTCGCCCGACGTCGTCGAGAGACCGCTCGAGAAGAAGAACTTGAGCGGCAACACGCCCCGCGGAGTCTGCACGTACTTCTCGTTCGTGACCCGCGAGACCGTGGACTCGTGCATGTTGATGACCTCGGCGACCTCGCGCAGCGTCAGCGGCTTGAGGTACTGCACGCCCTTCTCGAAGAACTCGCGCTGCCGGTCCACGATGAAGTTCATCACCTTCAGCATCGTCTGGCGCCGCTGCTCGATCGCCTGGATCATCCAGTTGGCGCTGTTCAGCTTGTTGGAGATGAACTCCTTGTTCTCTCCCTTGAACTTGTTCTTGTCCTTCGCGATCTCGCGGTACGCCCGGGACAGCTTCAGCCGCGGCAGGCTCGTGTCGTTCAGAAACACCAGGTATTCGCCGTCGATCTTCTCGACGACGAGATCCGGGATGATGTAGTTGTCCGACGGCGCCGCGTACTTGAGGCCGGGCTTCGGGTCCAGCTTGGCGACCTCGTCGGCCGCAGCCTGTACATCCTTCGGCGTGATGGACAGCTCCTTGGAGATCTCCGACCAGCGGTGGTTGATGAGCTGGTCGAAGTAGTCGCGCACGATGCGGTACGCGAGCGTGTCTTCCTTGCCCGCGTCCTGGAGCTGGAGCAGCAGGCACTCGCGGAGGTCGCGCGCGCCGACGCCCGCGGGCTCGAAGCCCTGAATGACGCGGAGCATCTCCTCCGCCTCTTCCACCGTGAACGGCTCGAGCGATTCGCCCTCCTCGGCCCAGCGCTCGCCTTCCTCCTGCACCCACTGATTGAGGCTCTCGACGACCTCGGCGAGAGAGCAAGCAAGGTAGCCGTCATCGTCGATGTTGCCGATGATCTCCTCGCCCAGGAGCATCTGCCGCGGGGTGAGCCGCATGAGGACGAGCTGGTCGCGGAGGTGGTCCGCCAGGTCGCGCGTCTCGACGGGGACCGGCTCGTAGTACTCCTTCTCCTCGTGCTCGGGGCGCCGCCCGCCGGCCTCGAAGCCGTCGAGGAGGATCTCCTCCCAGTCGATCTGCTCTTCCTTCTCCTTCTCCTCCTCGGACGCCTTCTCCTTGACGGGCTCCTCCTCCGGGGTGACGGGCTCCTCGAGCTCGAGGAACGGGTTGTTCAGCAGCTCCTGCTTGATGTGCTGCTGTAGGTCGAGCAGCGGCATGTACAGGAGATCCATCGCCTGGTACAGGCGTGGATTGATCTTCATCTCCTGGCGGAGCTGCGTACCCTGGTAGAGTCCGGTCTTGATCGTCATGCGACTTCCGGTGGCTGGTAGCGCTCACGCATCCGGGCCGTCAGCGTCGGGCCGAAGTAGATCTGCGCGACCTCGTCGTTCCAAACGAGTTCGGCGACGGTGCCGGAGACCCGGACCCGACCCTCGTACATGATGTATGCCCGGTCTACGATGTCCAGAGTCTGCTCGACGTTGTGGTCGGTGATGATGACGCCGATGCCGCGGTGCCGGAGGCTGGCGACGATCTGCTGGATGTCGTGAACGGCGATCGGGTCCACCCCCGCAAACGGCTCGTCCAGGAGCATGAACTTCGGCTCGCTCACCAGCGCCCGCGTGATCTCGAGCCGGCGCCGCTCGCCGCCCGAGAGCGTGTACGCCTTGGAGCGACGCAGGTGCTTCAGGCCGAGTTCATCGAGCAACCTCTCGAGCCGCTCCTTGCGTTCCGCACGCGAAAGGGGGAGCGTCTCGAGGATGGCCATGACGTTCTCCTCCACCGTGAGCCGGCGGAAGACCGACGGCTCCTGGGCCAGGTAGCCGATGCCGCGCCGTGCGCGGCGGTACATCGGCACATCGGTCAGCTCCTCGTCATCGAGGTAGACCTTGCCCGCGTCCGGCGTGACGAGCCCCACGATCATGTAGAACGTGGTGGTCTTCCCCGCCCCGTTCGGGCCGAGCAGGCCGATGATCTCGCCCTGGTGGAGATCGAGGTCGACCTCGTTCACGACCTTCCGTTTACGGTACACCTTCACCAACCCGCGCGCCACGAGGCGGCTGCCGCCCGGCAGGGGTCCGGGACGGGGCGCCCCGGGCTGCGCGCCGCCCGCAGTGCGCTCGGCCGAGAGTAGCAAGTTCCTTACCGCTCCCTCCAGCTCGGCCACGGTCTCTTCCTTCCGGGGTGCGATGGTCGCCCACACGGCGGGGTGGATCCGCACGCGTTCCCACGCCTCGCCGGCGGGCTCGCCCGTCGCGATGCCGGCCTCGACGAGGCGGGCCAGGATGTGCTGCTCGAGGTACCGCGACGCGTCGGCGCCGGCGGCGCCGGTCGCGCCGAGCGCCCCCGCGACGCCGGCGTGGCCTGCGGCGACAGGGGCCGCCCGCCGGATGGCGGCGAGCCAGTCCCCCCGGTCCGCCGTGCCGTCGGCGTCGGCGTGACGGACCAATTCCAGGACCGCCACGGCCACCGAGGCGTCGTACGGTCGCAACCCCTCGACGAAGCGGTGAATGGACTCGCTCATCTCGATTCCGTTGTCGGCGGCCGCTGTCCCGGCGCCGATCCGTCGCCCGGCGCCGAGCGCGCGGACCTCCGCTGGGGCTCTAGATAATTACCCCGAACTTCGCCAGTCGCTTCAGCTTCCTTGACCTCCCCGCCGCTCAGTACGAGGGTGATCCGGTCCGCGACCGTGTAGTTGATGGCGGGCGGACCCGGGTCCCGGCCCTCCCGACTCACCCGGTAGAGCGCCTGCGCCCGTCCCCCGGGGCCGGTCACGATCAGCCGCTCCAGGACGACCTCTGCGGTGTCCCGGCCTGCGCCCACGGCGGAGCCCGGCCGGGTCTGCTCCGCCCCGGCCCGGGGCGGGTCGGACGACGACACAGCCTTCTCCGCCAGGGCGAAATGGGCGTCGATCGTGTCCCCGCTGACCCAGTCGTTCGCGATGAGCTCCGGCAGCCCTACGCTGAGCGAGTCGGGCTCCCGTGCCGCGAAGGCATCGCCCACCGCGATGATCTCGCGCAGCGTCTGGCCGGGCGCCAGCGCGTCGATCGAGTCGGCGATCAGGCGCAGGTCGCGCGCATGGGCAATCGCCCGCGGCCGCGCCACGGGCGGCTCGGTCCCCACCGCCTCCGGGGCGGGAGGGGGCACCACCGCGATCAGACGTTGGAGCGCGCCGTCTTCGAACTCGAGCCGGATGGTCGTGGCATCCACCGTGAGATCCCGGCCCTCGAGGTGCGCCTCCTCCCTCGCGATCACCGAGCGGAGCTGCTCGCCCGCGAGCGCGACCTCGATGGTCTGGGCCTGGAGGCGGAGATCCTCCTGCTCGATCCAGGCGTCGGCGGTCAGCACCAACCGCTCCTCGGCCTGGTCGAACGTCGCGCCGCGCGCACCGCTCCGCGTCGCGCCCCGGCTGATCTCCACGTTCCCCGTCGCCGTGAACCTGCTTTCCCCCCGGATCTCCATCCAGTCGGCGTCCACCTCGAACGGCAGCGTCGCCGTGTCGCCGGGAGCGGCCTCGGCCGAGCCCCGGGGACGGAACGTCGCGTGGGGGCGCGGCTGGCCGCTCACAATGGTCCGCGCCTCCGGCCGGTCCGGTGTCGCGCGCTCGTGCGTGAGGCTCTCGCCGCGGATCACCGAGCCGTCGTCCCGGCGGTCCGTCAGGACGACGCTCCCCTGCGCGTGCAGCCGCTGGGACGTCAGGTAGTAGACGGCGCGCTCCGCTTCCAGCGTGCGCGCCGAGTCGGCGTAGAACACCCGCCCGATGAGTTCGAGCGAGACGCCCTCGTTGTAGATCGCGCTGTCGGCGCGTACGGCCGTCCCATCCGTGCACCGGAACTCGGCCGGCCCGGAGACGAACCACAGCTCCGAGTACGTCGTCTCGATGCGCCGCGCCTGACTCGCGCGGACCAGCTCGCAGTCCCGCCCTTGCCCGGAGGCGGCGGCGGGCAGGAGCGTGAACGCAGCCGCGAGCAGGATCCGGAGGCGCATCGTCACAGGTCGAACCTCACGTCCGCCATGCGGCCGCGGGGGTTCATGATCTCGAGGTTGCGCAGCCGGCCATCGGAGCGGAAGCCGTCGCCGTACAGGAGCGTGCCGTCCTGTCGCAGGGTCGTCGCGGAGTCGCTCCAGATCCGGTCGCGCTCCGGATCGAAATGCAGCTCCGCCGTCTCGATGATCCGGTTGCCCTCCCGGAGGCGGAGCACCACGTTGCCCCGCGCCGTCATCGCCTCCGTCTTCCCGTCGAGCCAGCCGGTGAGCGAGGTCAGCTCGGCGGTCTCGGCGCCGCCGTCGCCGAAGAACGTGACCCGCACGCCTTTCAGCTGGGCCTTCATGGAGTCATCGAACATGTAGGCGGTGTCCGCCAGCAGTCTGGCGCGGCGGACGCCCGCCGCCGTCATGACGTGTTCGATGCCGTCAATGACCCGATCGGCCGGCATGTTCGCATATTCATCGCCGGCCACTGGCCCAGACGCCGATGGAGAGCACCCGGCGAGCAGGACGAGGCCCAGGCCGAGCCGGGTGGCGATCCTGAACATGGTCATACGACTCCCGCGCGCATCAGGTCGTGGAGGTGCACGATGCCGATGAGGCGGCGATCGGCGTCCACGACGGGGAGCGCCATGATGCCGTGTTTCTCCATCAGGTACACCGCCGCGGCGGCGAGGACGTCGGGCTCCGTCAACTTCGGGTTCGGGTTCATGACCCGCGACACCGGGACATCGAAGATGTCCTCTTCTTTCTCCATCAATCGGGTCAGGTCGCCCGCCGTGACCACCCCGATGACGCGGCGGTCGTGATCGATGATCGGGACGGTCCCGCGCTTTTCCGCGAGGAGCACGATGCACTCGCGCATGCGGCCGTCCACGTACATGAACGGGTAATCCTCGCGCAGCATCACGTCGCTGACCCGGAGCGTGAGCTTGCGGCCCAACGCGCCACCTGGGTGCAGGCGAGCGAAATCCTCCCGCGTGAAGCCCCGCCTCAGGAGCAGCGCGACGGCGAGGGCGTCGCCCATGGCCAGCGCCACGGTGGTGGACGTGGTCGGCGCCAGGTCGAACGGGCACGCCTCCTCGGCCACCGAGCAGTCGAGCACGACGGCGGCCGCGCGCGCGAGCGTGGAGTCCAGGCGGCCCGTGAGCGCGATGATGGGCACGCCCAGCCGGCTGAGGTGCTCCAGGAGCCCGACCAGTTCGCTCGACTCGCCGCTCTTGGAGATGAGGATCGCGACGTCGTCGCGCCCGACGATCCCCAGGTCGCCGTGCAGGCTCTCGACCGGGTGCAGGAACACCGCGGGCGTGCCGGTGGACGTGAGCGTCGCGGCGATCTTGCGGCCGATGAGCCCGCTCTTTCCAATGCCGCTCACGATCACCCGCCCGGAGGCCGAACAGATGTGTTCCACGGCCCGGAGGAAGGACTCCCCGAGTCGCGGCTCGAGGGCCAGCAAGGCCTCGGCCTCGGTGCGGATCACGCGCCGGGCGCGGGCCAGCAGCGTCTCGCCGTCGAGCACCGGCCCCGACCCGGGCTCCGCCGCTTTCAGCACGACGCCCCCCGTCGCGGGACGCTCACCTGGTGCGCCCGTCATGGACCCTCTCCTTCGCGCCGCCGGCCGCGGGTTCAGTCGTCGTTTCCACCTCCCCGCTCCGGATCCGGCAGTACTCGTCCACGAGCCGGCCCCACTCGCCCCGCGCCTTGAGGAGCGCCTCGGCGAACTCCCGCACGGCGCCGTGTCCGCCGGGCCGGCTCGTCACCCAACGACACGCGGCGCGCACCTCCGGCACCGCGTTCGCAACCGCTACGGGTAAACCCACACGCCGCAGCACCGGGAGGTCTGCCAGGTCATCGGCCACGAACGCCACCTCGTCCCAAGACACCCCGTGGCGCTCGACCAGCTTCGCCACGAGCGGGATCTTCCTCGCGCCGGCGTCTTCGTAACATTCGATGCCCAGTTCGGCCGCTCGCAGGCGCGTGGCCGGTGATTCGCGCCCGCTCACCAGCGCGACCCGGAGCCCGCTCCAGACCAGCATGTGCACGCCCAGCCCGTCCGTGATGTCGAACCGCTTCAGCTCCACGGCGTCCCCCTTCTCGGAGCGCCCGATATAGAGGCCGCCGTCCGTCAGCACGCCATCTACATCGAAGAGGACGAGGCGGATCCGGCGGGCCAATCCGGCCGGAATGCGATCACTCATGGCGGGCGGCGACGGCTGCGGTCCGTTCACCCAGCGCGGAACGGATGGCGAGGACCTGCTCGAGCAACGGCCGGAGCCGGTCGAGTCGGAGCATGTTGCTGCCGTCCGACGGCGCACGCGCCGGCTCGGGGTGGACCTCCAGGAACAGGCCTTGGGCACCCGCCGCCACGGCGGCGCGCACCAGCGGCGGCGTGAACTGCGGGTCGCCGCCGCTGGCGCCATCGGCCCGACCGGGCCGCTGCACGGAGTGCGTGCCATCGAACACGGTCGGGGCGCCGGTCGCCGCGTGCATGCGGGCGAACGACCGCATGTCCACCACCAGGTCGCCGTAACCGAAGAACGTGCCGCGTTCCGTCACGGCCACCCCCGCCGCGCCCGCGGCGCGCGCCTTGGCGACGGCGCCGGCCATGTCCTCGGGCGCCATCCACTGGCCCTTCTTGATGTTCAACGGCCGCCCGGTCCGGGCTGCCGCCTCGATGAGGTCCGTCTGCCGGCAGAGGAACGCGGGGATCTGGAGCACGTCGCAGACCTCCGCCGCCGCAGCCGCCTGCCCCGGCTCGTGGATGTCCGTCAGTACGGGGAGACCGCTCTCGCGGCGCACCGTTTCGAGCTGCCGCAACCCCCGCTCGAGGCCGGGGCCGCGCGGCGCGTCCGGCCGGCTCCGGTTCGCCTTGTCGAACGATGCTTTGTAGATGACCGGCAGCCCGAGGTCGGTAGCGATGCGGGCGAGCGCCTCGGCGACCCCGAGGTTCAGCGCATCGTCTTCGAGGACGCACGGCCCGGCGATGAGGAAGAACGGCCCGCCGGGCCGGAACAACATCGTCACCTGCCCGATGTCCATCAGCTCCCGACCTCCGCCTCCTGCCGCGTCTGGACCTCGCCCTCCGGCACCACCAGGCCGCGGCGCTCCATGGCGGCGCGGATGAACGACGCGAACAACGGGTGCGGCCGCATCGGCCTCGACTTCAGTTCCGGATGGAACTGACAGCCGATGAACCACGGGTGGTCCGGCAGCTCGATGATCTCCACGAGCTCGCCGTCCGGGGACAACCCGCTGAAGACGAAGCCGTGCTCCTCCAAGATGTCGCGGTACGCGTTGTTCACCTCATAGCGGTGCCGGTGACGCTCGCTGATCTCCAGCACACCGTAGACCTGGTGAGCCTTGGTGCCGGGCTTCAACCGGCACGGGTAGGCGCCCAGCCGCATCGTCCCACCCATGTCGGTGACCTGCCGCTGCGAGTCCATCAGGCAGATCACCGGATCCTTGGTGTCGCGACTGAACTCCACGGAGTGCGATTCCTCGAGGCCGCAGACGTAGCGCGCGTACGCGATCACCGCGCACTGCAGCCCGAGGCAGATCCCGAAGAACGGCAGCCGGTTGACGCGCGCCCACTCGATCGCGCGCACCATGCCTTCCACGCCCCGCTCGCCGAACCCGCCCGGGATGAGCAACCCGTCGTACTGAGCGAGCCGGTCCAGGCCCTCGCCGTTCTCGAACGATTCGCTCGAGAGCCAGTCCACCTCGACGCGCACGTCGTTCGCGATCCCGCCGTGGACCAGCGCCTCCTGCACGGACTTGTACGCGTCCACCAGGGCCGTGTACTTGCCGACCACCGCAATGCGCACCGATCCGTTGCGCGGCGACTTGATCCGATCCACCATCGCCCGCCACCCTTCGAGGTCGGGCGGCGGCGTCTCCAGCCCGAGCTTGCTCACCACAAGCTCGTCCAGCTTCTGCTGGTGGAACATGAGCGGGACCTCGTAGATCGTCTCCGCATCGATCGCCTCGATGACGCCCGCCACATCCACGTTGGTGAAGAGCGCGATCTTCCGCTTCAACTCGTTCGACAAGGGGTGTTCGGTACGGCAGATCAGGATGTCCGGTTGGATCCCGATCTCCATCAACTCCCGCACGGAGTGCTGCGTCGGCTTGGTCTTCAGCTCCCCCGCCGCCGCGATGAACGGGATCAGCGTCACGTGCACGAAGATCGCGTTCTCCCGGCCCACCTCCTGCCGGAACTGGCGGATCGCCTCGAGGAACGGCAACGACTCGATGTCGCCGACCGTGCCGCCGACCTCCGTGATCACCACGTCGTGGTTCGGCGCGAGCCGGCGGATCGCCGCCTTGATCTCGTCCGTGATGTGCGGGATCACCTGGACCGTGGCGCCCAGGTAGTCGCCACGCCGCTCCTTCGTGATGACGTTCTGGTAGATCCGGCCGGTCGTGATGTTGTTGGCCTGGGAGAGCGATTCGTCGATGAACCGCTCGTAATGGCCGAGGTCCAGGTCCGTCTCCGCCCCATCATCCGTGACGAACACCTCGCCGTGCTGGAACGGCGAGAGCGTGCCCGGATCGACGTTGATGTACGGGTCGAACTTCTGGATCGTGACGCGCAGTCCACGGGCGACCAGCAACCTTCCAAGCGACGCGGCGGCGATCCCCTTGCCCAGAGAGGAGACGACGCCGCCGGTCACGAAGATGTACTTGGTTGGCTGACGCACCTGGCCTTCCATGTTCCTCTAGATCCTCGCTCGTGAAGGACTCGCCTCTGCCCCCAGTATCCGCTCGACTTCCAGGACGTCCTCCGGCGTATCCACACCGCCGTGTGCGGCGTCGACGATCGCCACCCCGATGCGCAATCCCGCCGCGAGCGGCCGCAACTGCTCCAGGCGCTCCAACTGCTCGAGCTCGCCGGGCGGGAGCGCGACCCAGCGTTCCAACGCGGCCGGTGTATACGCGTAGACGCCCACGTGCCTCAGGAACCGCGTGGTCGCGAGAGCGGCAGCGCTGGGCTCGCCGTCCCTGCAATGCGGAATCGGCGCCCGTGAGAAGTAGAGGGCGCCGCCATCCAGACCACGGACCACCTTGACGACGGCAGGGTTCCGCCAGACCTCGATGGAACGGACCGGCGTCGCCACCGTGCCCACGTCCCAGCCCTCCCGCACCATGCGGACCGCGCCGGCCACCTGGTCGGCGGTGATCAGCGGCTCGTCGCCCTGGACGTTGACGACGACATCGTAGTCCCGGTACTCCGGCCTGGCCGCCACCTCGGCCACGCGGTCCGTGCCGGAGGGGTGGTGCGACGCCGTCAGGACCGCGACCGCGCCGAACCCCCGGGCCGTCTCGGCGACCTCTTCGCTGTCCGTCGCGATGACGACCGTGTCCAGGACAGGGATCGCGGCCACTGCCCGCCAGACCCACTCGATGAGGGGCTTCCCCGCCACCGGCACGAGCGGCTTGCGCGGCAAGCGCTCGGAGCCGATGCGCGCGGGGATCACGCCGAGGCAACGCGTGCCGGGCATGCGGGGCGCGATGGGAGGGGAACCGCCGTCCCTGCTGCAATTTCCACGCCGAAATCTAACCAGCGGGCAGGCGGGTGTCAAAGCCGCAGGACCACGCGGCACCTACGACAGGCGCCGTCGTCTTGCGCCGACGGCGCCTCAGCGCACGGGCTCCCACGGGCTACGCCCCGCGCGCGGGAGGGTGAGCCCCAGGTCGAGCCGGGCGGCGTCCACCGGGTCGGTCGGATCGGTCGCGAGCCGCGCGGTGACGAAGGGGAAACGGAGCTGGACGGCGACGTTCTGTTCCAGGTCGCGATCCTGTCCCCGTGTCCACGCCATCCCGGCGACGTGCAAGAGCTCGAGGTCGGGCTGGCCGAGGAACGGGAC
Source organism: bacterium (assembly GCA_003242735.1). Taxonomy (NCBI): domain Bacteria; species bacterium. Next base: position 90,516 of record QGVH01000004.1, read on the forward strand.
GTCGAAGCGCGGGCCGAGGGGGATGATGTACGTGGTCTCGACGAAGGCGAGGCGGTCGCCACGGAAGGTCGCGATGCCGAACGCGGGGAACGTACCGGCCCCACCGAGGAACGTCCAGCGCTGGCGCGGCAGGGCGTCGGTCCCCGGGAGCGGGCCGCGGAAGTGGAGCCGGAGTTCGAGGCCGTGGTTCGCGAGCGCGGCCATGGCCACGTCGGCCCACGCGGCGAAGCGGCCGAAGGCGAAGTCGCCCGCGACGGCGGCGCCCGCGAATTCGAGAGCGGCACCCGCGGCGAGGGTGGCGAGCGTGCCGGCCCACTCGCCGGAGCCCGTGGCGATGAGACTGGAGATGCGGCCTTCGTCCGCCGGGAGGTTCGGGCGGACCGTGTCGTGGAAGACGGTCCAGGGGTCGTCTGCCCGGAGCGGGCGGGCGTCCTCGATCTGACCGCGCAGGCGGGCATCCCACGCCAGGGACCCGCGTGCGCCGCGCCGGCGCACTTCGAGGTAGAGCTGGCGCGCGCCGTAGTAGTCGCGGTAATCCCGGCCGGTGAAGAAGAACGAGAGCGAGTTGCGGAGCGCGTCGCGGATCCAGCCCTCGTTGGTGACGGTGACGTCGCGGGCGCCGAGGACGATCGCCGTCCCGGCCTTTTCGAGCGCCACGTCCAGCCCTCCTCCCCACGAGCCCCGCTCCGAGCGATACGCGAGTTCGCCGTGGACACGAGGGTCGAAGCCGGCCACGTGCGGCGGCCGGTACGCCGCACCCCAGCGCAGGGTGAGGCCGTTGACCCGGTCGTAGGTGGGCGCGTGGAAGCCGCTCACCCCATCCAGCTCGATCCTCCTCCGGTCCGGCGCGGCGACGATCCGGAGCGCGTCCGGCCCGCGGACCACCCGGTAGTTCGCCTCCGGCCGATCGATCCTGAGGCCCTGGACGACGGCCTGCTCCGCGCGGTAGAGGCCGCCGCCGATGTTGACGACATCGCCGATGACCCGCGCCGTCGGCCGGAGATAGACCTCGCTGTCCACCGCGACCAGGTCCCCTGCGATGACCCCCTCGACGAACGCCGTCGCGCCGAGGACCAGAACCGGCCCCGACACGGTGTCCGTTGCCGCGAACGTCGTGTCCCGGGCGACAAGCATGTAGCGGCCGGCGAGCACCGCGTCCAGCCGCTCGTCCACGCTCGCTGCGCCCGAACCAACGCGCTCGACCCGCTGGGCCTGGAGGGGCGCCGGCGCGCTGGCGGAGCCCAGCAGCACGAGGAGCGCGGCGGCGACCGTTGCGAGCGTTCTCACGTCACCGGAGCTCGAGGAAGTTGGCGAGAATGGTCCGCCCGCCCTCGCTGGCGATCGATTCCGGGTGGAACTGCACTCCCCAGACGGGCAGGGTTCGATGCCGGAGCGCGAGGATCTCGTCCTCCCAACCCGGCTCGTCGGTCCAGGCCGTCACTTCGAGCTCGGGCGGCAGCGTCGCCGGGTCTACGATGAGCGAGTGGTACCGGGTGGCCAGGAAGGGTGAGGGGAGCCCACGGAAGAGGTCCCCGCCGCGGTGTGCGACGGGTGAGAGCTTGCCGTGGAGCACCCGCCGCGCGCGCACGACCTTCGCGCCGAACGCCGCCCCGATCGCCTGGTGGCCCAGACACACGCCGAGGATGGGGACCTCGCCGGCAAACCGGCGTATGCATTCCACGCTGATCCCCGCCTCCGCCGGCGTGCACGGCCCCGGCGAGATCACGATGCGCTCGGGCGCCAGCGCAGCGATACCGTCGAGGTCCACCTCGTCGTTCCGCCGAACGACGGGCTCCGCGCCCAGCTCCCCGAGGAGCTGGACGAGGTTCCAGGTGAACGAGTCGTAATTGTCGATGACGAGGACCATCGGCCCGCTGGACTCGCTCTTCTCGTGTGAAGGACGCACGAAACGTAGGCGCGCGTCCTCGCCACAACAAGACCCGCGCTGCGCCGGGCCGCGGGGTCGGCGCAGCCTCGCCGCCGGGCGGAGGAGGCCGCGGCGGGCGCCCGCGCGAGGCGCTCGCCTGCTTTGCCGACGACGCTCGGGAGCGGGAACAGCGGCGGGCCCGCCGGCCTCCGGCCCGCGGTGACCGGGCGCCTACGCCCGGGGATGGAAGCGCCGGTGAACGTCGCGCAGGTACTCGCGGTCCACGTGGGTGTAGATCTGGGTGGTCGAGATGTCCGCGTGGCCGAGCATCTCCTGGACGGCGGCCAGGTCCGCGCCGCCCTCCAGCAAGTGCGTGGCGAAGGTGTGCCGCAGCGTGTGCGGGGTCACCCGCTTCTCGATGCCGGCTCGCCGTGCGTGCTCCTTGAGGATCGTCCACACGCCCATGCGCGACAACGGCCTCCCGCGGGCGTTCAGGAACACGCGCCCCGCTCCCGCCCCCCGGTCCAGCGTCGGCCGCAACTCCCGCAGGTACACGTTCAGCGCCCGGACGGCGCTGCGGCCCAGAGGGACGATACGCTCCTTCGACCCCTTGCCCAGCACGGTCGCGAACCCCTCGTCCAGCGCCAGGTCCTTCAGCCGGAGCGCCGTCAGTTCACTCACGCGCACCCCGGAGGCATAGGCGAACTCCAGGATCGCGCGGTCGCGCCAGTAGAGCCGGTCCGTGGGGTCCGGCGCCTCCAGCAGGCGTTCCACCTCCTGCCGGGTCAGCACCGTCGGCAGCCGCCGCCACGTCCGGGGTGGCTCCAGGCGCTCGCTCGGGTCCGTCAGCACGACCCCCTCCCCGAGCAGGAACGCGAAGTACGTCCGGACGGCGGAGAGGTTGCGCCGGATGGACGTGGGCTGGAGGCCCTGGTCCTTGAGGTGATAGACGAACTCCCGCAGATCGCTGGCCGCCACTTCGCGGGGGCCACGGATCCCGCGCGCCGCGAGGAACTCGGCGAGGCGCGCGATGTCGCGGCCGTACGCCTCCAGCGTGCGCGGCGAGAGGCCGCGCTCGAAGGCGAGGTAGTCGAGGAACTGCGGGATGTGGAACGCGGCGCTCAGCCGCGCTGCCGTCGCGTCTTCCACCACCAGACCACGATGAGGGTGACCAGGACCGCGGCGATCCAGAGCAGCACCGCGCTCGTGCGCTCGAACGTGTCCAGGATCGCCTGCCAGTTGCGCCCCGCGGCAGCGCCGAGGTAGACGAGGAGGCCGTACCATATGGCCGAGGCGCAGGCGAGCGGCAGGAGGACCCGCCCGGGGCGGACCAGGCTGATGCCCGCGAAGACCGGGACCATGGCCCGGAGCGCCGGCAGGAACCGGCTCAGGAAGATCGCCTGTGTGCCCCAGCGCGCGTAGAAGACGCCGACCCGCTCGAGCTGCCGCGGGTGCAGCAACCAGTGCCCGAACGACGTGCGGAAGAACGCCGGCCCGAACTTCGCCGCGAGCCAGTAGACCAGCATGGCCGAGGCGACGTTCGCGACCCACGTCGCGCCGAAGACCAGCCACGGCTCGGCGCGGCCCCTGGCGGCCAGGAACGCGCCGAACAGGACGAACGTATCGGCCGGTACCGGGGGGATGAAGTTCTCGACGGCGGCGCCGATGCCAATGACCAGGTAGAGCAGGAACGGCGGGATCTGCTCCAGGGTGTGGAGGACGGATTCCATCTGCACGGCCGGCTCAGCCCCCCCGGACGTGCAGTACGGCGACGGCCAGCGCCGCCACACCCTCGCCCCGGCCGATCCACCCCATTCCCTCGTTCGTCTTCGCCTTGATGGAGATGCGCTCTGTCTCGATCTCGAGCGTGGCGGCCAGCCGGGCGCGCATCTCGGCGATGAACGGGCCGAGCCGCGGCGCCTCGCACACGATGGTCACATCGACGTTGCCGACGCGGTATCCCCGCTCCGTCAGCCAGCGACGCACCTGGGCCAGGAGCTCCAGCGAATCCGCATCCTTCCACCTGGGGTCGGACGGCGGAAAATGCGTGCCGATGTCGCCCAGCGCGGCCGCGCCCAACAGCGCGTCCGTGATCGCGTGCGCGACGACGTCCGCATCGGAGTGGCCGCTCAGGCCTCGCTCCGACGGGATCTCGATGCCGCCGAGCACCAGGCGCCGCCCCGGCGCGAAGCGGTGGGAATCGTAGCCGATGCCGACTCTCATGACGACCAACGCGTCCGGCGCCCGCGCCGGTCCCCGGTGACGGGCGAGCGGCTCCGGGCGTCCGCCGCCCCAGCCGCCACGGCGTCCGGACTACCGCTCGTCCAGCAGCCGCAGGATCCGCAGGGCGAGGTGCGCCGCATTGCGGGCGTTGTCGATCCCCACACAGGCGACCGGGACACCGGGCGGCATCTGCGCCACCGAGAGCAAGGCATCCAGCCCGCCGAGCGTGCCCGCCGAGAGCGGGACGCCGATCACCGGCAGCCGCGTGTGCGCGGCGACCACCCCGGGGAGCGCGGCGGACAGGCCCGCGCCACAGATGATCACGCCGTAGCCTTTCTCCTCTGCGGTCCGGGCGAGCTCCGCCGTCCGATCCGGCTGGCGATGCGCGCTCGACACCTCGACGTCACACTCCACCCCCGCATCGCGTAGGATCGGGACCGCCTGCTCCATCCGCTCCCGGTCCGACTCCGAACCCATCAGGATCAAGACCTTACGCATCTCCGCTCACCCCACCCGCGGCGAGAGAGGCCCTGCCGTCACGCTTACAGCACGGACAGCCATCGTCGCCCTCGCGGACCAGCGTATAATCCTGGTACCGGCGTGCAGGCTGGAAACCCGCATCCGTGATCAGCCGCCGCATCTCCGCCTCCGGCATGATGAAGTCGATGCCGGCCGCGCTGACCACGTTCTCCTCGATCATCAACGACCCGAAGTCGTTCGCGCCGAAACGCAACGCGATCTGCGCCATCTTCGGGCCCTGCGTGACGTACGAGACCTGGAGGTTGTCGAAGTTGTCCAGCACGAGGCGCGACAGCGCCGTGATGCGCAGGTAATCCATCCCGGTCCCCAGCGGGATGTCCCAGTCCTGCATCTCCGTGTGCAGCGGCTGGAAGGACCAGGCGATGAACGCCGTGTACCGCCCCTTCCCGCGCGCCAGACTGCGCTGCTGCGACGCCCGGAGCTTGACGAGGTGCTCGATGCGGTCCGCCCAGCTCTCGCCCACGCCGTACATCATGGTCGCGGTCGTGTGCAGCCCGATCTCGTGCGCCGCCTCGTGGATCTCGAACCAGTAGCTCGCGTCGATCTTCTTCGGTGCAATGAAGTCCCGCACCGCGTCCACCAGGATCTCCGCGCCGGCCCCTGGCATCGAGTCCAGGCCGGCCTCGTGGAGCTCGCGGAGCACTTCATGGAACGGGCGCTTGCTCACCCGCGCGATCAGGTCGATCTCGGACGCGCTGAACCCGTGCACGTGGATCGGGTGGTGCTCCTTGATGTACCGGAGCAGCTCCAGGTACCAGTCCAGCGGGAGGTACGGGTTGTGGCCGCCCTGGATCAGGATCTGGACCGCGCCCAGCTCCTTGGCCTCATCGATCTTCCGACCGATCTCCTCGTAGCTCAGGACGTACGCCTCCGCGTCCTTCGGCCTGCGGTAGAAGGCGCAGAAGCGGCAGTCCGTGACGCACAGGTTCGTGTAATTGATGTTGCGGTCCACGATGTACGTGACGATGCCTTCCGGGTGCCGTTCCCGTCGCACCGCATCGGCCCGCGCTCCGAGCTCGAGAAGCGGCGTGGTCTCCAGCACGTCCAGCCACTCGGCGATCTGGTCCGCGTACGGCCGGGACGCGATGGGAGCGGGCTCGTAGACGGGGCGTGGCGTCTTCCTCCACGATCCGGCCGAACCCTCCGGCGTCGGCTCCCGGCGCCGCGGGGCCACGGTGTCCAGGATGGGTAGCGACAGACGACGCGCTCCGCGCGCCACCGCCTCACCCGGTCGTCGGTTCACCATTCCCGCACCTCCCGGTAGAGAGCGTCGCGCTCGACCGGCCGCTTGCCGGCATCCTTGATCAGCCGCACGATCTCCGCGAAGGTGAGGCCCTGGGGCGTCTTCGCACCGGCGTCGTGGTAGATCCTCTCGCGGACGACGGTCCCCTCGAGGTCGTCCACGCCGAAGTGCAGCGCGACCTGACTGACCTTGGGCGTGTTCATCACCCAGTGCGTCTTGATGTGCGGGATGTTGTCGAGGAACAGGCGGCCGATGGCCAGGTTCTTCAAGTCGTCGAACCCGGTCGTCGCCGTCCCCTGCCGGCCCAGCCGGGCGCCGAGCTCGTTGTTGTCCGGATGGTAGGCCAGCGGGATGTACGTCAGGAAGCCGCCCGTCTCGTCCTGCAGCTCCCGCAGCATGAGAAGGTGGTCCACCCGGTCGGCGTATGTCTCCACGTGGCCGTAGAGCATCGTGCAGTTGCTCGGGATGCCCAGCCTGTGCGCTGTGCGGTGCACCTCCAACCACTCCTCCGCCGCGAGCTTCCGCGCCGCGATCGTGCTCCGCACGCCGGGACTGAAGACCTCCGCACCGCCTCCGGGGATCGAATCGAGGCCGGCGGCGCGCAAGCGCAGCAACACCTCCTCGATCGAGGTCTTCTCGATCCGCGCCAGGTGTGCGATCTCGACGGCGGTCAGCGCCTTGATCTCGACACCGGGATGGCGCTCCTTGAGTCCGCGGATCAGATCCTCGTAGTACTGCAGACGGAGTTTGGGATGGAGGCCGCCGACGATGTGGAATTCGCGGATCGGCGTCTCGCGGATCTGGTCCGCCTCCGCGAACACCTCGTCGAGCGTCATTGTGTAGGCGCCTTCCTCTTTGGGCCTACGGGCGAACGAGCAGAAAACGCACGTCGCCCGGAGGATGCAGATGTTCGTCGGATTGATGTGCTGGTTGGCGACGAAGAAGACCCGATCGCCGTTCTTGCGGCGGTTGACGAGGTCCGCCAGCGCGCCGATCGCCAGCAGGTCGTTCGACTCGAAGAGCGTGATGCCATCCTCACGGCTCAGGCGCTCCCCGGCGAGAACCCGCTCCGCGATCGGGATCAACCGGGGATCCGTGGGCTGGACTCTCAGCTCCTCGGATATGGTCACGGGCATCGTTTTTCCCCGAGCTCCAGGGACAGCGTTCCAGAAATCGGTAGACGGCGTAGAGAATACGGCGCCCGGCGGGGCCGGGCAAGCGACCCCGCCGGGCGTGCCGGACCGTCAGCGGAGAGCGCCTAGTCCCCGGACCAGCGACGGACGGCGATGCAGACGTTGTGGCCGCCGAAGCCGAAGGAATTGCTCAGCGCCACCTCGACATCGCGCTTCACCCGCCGGTTGTGGGCGTAGTCGAGGTCGCACTCCGGGTCGGGGGTCGAGAAGTTGATGGTGGGCGGGATCTCGCCGTTCGCGCAGACGAGGAGGCTGATGATCGCCTCCACGGCGCCGGCGGCGCCCAGCAGGTGGCCCGTCATGGACTTGGTGGACCCCATGATGAGCCGGTAGGCGTGATCCCCGAACACCGCCTTGACGGCCAGCGTTTCGTTCAAGTCGTTGGCCGGCGTGGAGGTGCCGTGGGCGTTGATGTAGTCCACGTCCTCCGGCACACAGCCGGCATCCTCGAGCGCCGCCCGCATCGCGAGCTGCGCGCCCGCGCCTTCCGGCGCCGGAGCCGTCAGGTGATAGGCGTCCGCCGTCTGACCGACGCCGATGATCTCACCGAGGATGTTCGCCCCGCGATCCAGCGCGCTCTCGAGCGACTCGACGACCAGCGCGCCGGCCCCCTCGCCCAGCACGAATCCGTCCCGTTCGGCGTCGAACGGCCGGCTCGCCCGCTGCGGATCTTCGTTGCGCCGAGAGAGCGCCTTCATGGCGGAGAAGCCCGCCATCGTCAGCGGCGTCACGGTCGCTTCCGCGCCGCCCGCGATGACCATGTCCGCCTCGCCTCGCTGCACGATGCGGAACGCAGTGGCCACCGCATGGGCGCTCGACGCGCAGGCCGAGACCGTCGCGAAGTTGGGGCCGCGGAGGCCGTAGCGCATGGACACGAGCCCCGAGGCGATGTCGGCAATGAACATGGGAACGAAGAACGGGCTGATCCGCTGCGGCCCGCGCTCCAGCATGATGCGCGCCTGTTCCTCGAACGTACGGATCCCACCGATCCCGCTCCCGATGATCACGCCGATCCGATCACGGTTCAGGCGATCGAACTGGCCGGTGAGGCCGGCGTCTTCAACGGCCTGCTGGGCGACGGCCAGGGCGAACTGCGCGAACCGATCGGTGCGCCGTACCTCCTTCCGGTCGAGGTACTGCTCCGGGTCGAAGCCCTTCACCTCGCACGCGAAGCGGACGTCGAAGTCCTCGGTCACGTCGAACTGCGTGATCGGCCCCGCCCCGCTCTTGCCCTCGAGCAAAGCGTTCCACGTGGTGGGCACATCGTTGCCCACGGGCGTGACCAGCCCAACGCCGGTGACGACGACGCGGTGCCCCCATCGGTTGCGCGTTTGCATCCCCTGCCTCCGCGACCGGTCTACACGCTACGGCCGACCGCCGCCTCTCTCACTCGCTCGCGCCCTTGTGCTCCTTCAAGTAACGGATCGCGTCGCCGACGGTCTGGAGCTGCTCGGCCTCCTCATCCGGGATCTCGATGCCGAACTCCTCCTCGAACGCCATGACCAGCTCCACCGTATCCAGCGAATCAGCGCCGAGATCCTCGACGAAGGACGCTTCGGGCGTCACCTTCTCGGGCTCCACCCCCAGCTCGTTGATAATGATCTCCTTGACCTTCGCCTCGATGCTGTCCGACATGATGTGCCTCGCCGTTGGGGTCTACATGACCATGCCGCCATCGACCACGATCACCTGGCCCGTAATGTAACGCGCGCCAGGACCTGCGAGAAACCGTACGACCCCGGCCACGTCCTCCGCGGTCCCGAGTCGCCCGAGCGGGATCCGAGCGGCCAGCTCCTCCCGCACGGCCGGCGCGAGGGCCGCCGTCATCTCGGTGTCGATGTAACCGGGCGCCACCGCATTGCACAGTACCCCGCGGGACGCCAGTTCCTTCGCCACCGCCTTGGTGAGCCCGATGAGCCCGGCCTTCGACGCCGCGTAGTTGGCCTGGCCCTTGTTGCCCACGAGTCCTACGACGCTCGTCACGTTGATGATGCGGCCGCTGCGGCGGCGCATCATGCCGCGTGCGACGGCCCGGATCGTGTTGAAGGCGCCTCTCAGGTTCGTGTCCAGGACCCGGTCCCAGTCCTCGTCGCTCAGGCGGATCAGGAGGTTGTCCTCCGTGATCCCCGCATTGTTGACGAGCACATCCACCGGCCCCAGGTCCGCTTCCACTCGCTCGACCAGGGCATTGACGGCAGCGGACTCGCTCACATCGCACCCGTAACCCCGGTGCCCCCCGCCCGGCAACTCGGCGGCGGTCGCGGCCGCGCGTCCTTCGTCCCGTCCGACCACAGCCACCCGCGCGCCGGCGCGCGCGAGTTCCTCCGCAATCCCCCGGCCGATTCCCCGCGTGCCGCCCGTGACCAGGGCGACCTGGCCGGCGAGCTCCCGAGCCGCTTCCTTGCCGTTGTCCGTCATGCCCCGATGAGCGCTTCGACTTCGTTTGCGGTTCCGACCGTCTGCGCCCGCTTGGTCCCGTCGATCCGCTTGAGCAGCCCGCTCAGCACCGAACCCGGCCCGAGCTCGAAGAACCGCTCGACGCCGCTGGACAGGATCGTACGCATCGACGCGACCCAGCGCACGGGCGCCGTGAGCTGGCGGATGAGCAGGTCACGGGCGGCCGCGCCGTCCCGCACCGGCTCCGCCGTCACGTTGGACACCACCGGGAACCGCGGGTCGGAGAACCGGATGCTCGCCAGGTGCGCCGCCAGCTCTCGTTCCGCCGGCGCCATCAGCGGAGAGTGGAACGCGCCCGACACGTTCAGGCGCAGAGCGCGACGCGCCCCCGCCGCCCGGGCGAGCTCGATCGCGCGCTCCACCGCCGCCACGTCGCCACTGATGACCACCTGGCCCGGCGCGTTGTAGTTCGCCGGCACACACTCCTCGCCCGCGACCGACGCCTCCCGGCAGACCCGCTCCACATCCTCGTCCGCGAGCCCGAGAACGGCCGCCATGGTGCCCGGCCTCGCCTCGCCGCTGCGGTACATGAGCTCGCCGCGCCGCCGCACCGCCTTCACCGCGGTCGCGAAGTCGAGCGTCCCCGCCGCGACGTGTGCGCTGAATTCGCCGAGCGAGTGCCCCGCCGCGACCTGCACGTCCCCGAGGGACTCCGCGACCAAACGATACACCGCGATCGAGTGGACCAGGATCGCCGGCTGCGCGTTGTGCGTCGCGGTCAGTTCCTCCTCGGGACCCTCCCAGGCGATCCGCGACAGCGGCACGCCGAGCACGTCCTCCGCCTCGCGCCACAGCTCGCGCGCGGCGGGGAAGCGCTCCGCGAGGTCGCGGCCCATCCCCACGAACTGGGAGCCCTGGCCAGGAAACAGGAGCGCTACCAACGCAACACCGCCGAGCCCCAGGTGAACCCAGCGCCGAACGCCACGAGGAGAACGTTGTCGCCCGGCTTCAGCCGGCCCTGCTCCTGCGCCTCGTCCAGCGCGATCGGGAGCGTGGCCGAGCTCATGTTGCCGTAGCGGTCCACGTTGACGAACACCTTCTCCATCGGGATCCCGGCGTACCGCGCTGTCGCTTCGATGATCCGGATGTTGGCCTGGTGCGGGATGAACAGGTCGATGTCTTCGCCCGTCATGCCGGCGCGCAGCAGCGCCTGGTCCGCAGCCTCGGCCATCGAGCGGACGGCGGCCTTGAAGACCTCGCGGCCCGCCATCTTGACGAGGTGCATCCGCTCATCGAGGAGCTTGTGGTCAAGCGGGACCTTCACGCCGCCGGCGGGCCGCCACAGCAACTCGGCCAGCGTGCCGTCCGAGCGCATGAACTGGGAGATGATCCCGCGGCCGTTGGTGGAGCGCCGCACGACCGCGGCCCCGGCGCCGTCGCCGAACAGCACGCACGTCGAGCGGTCCGTCCAGTCCGTGATCCCGCTCATCTTCTCGGTCGAGACCACGAGCGCGATCTCGCCGCGCCCTGCGGCGAGATAGCCCTCGGCCACCGAGAGCGCATAGATGAAGCCCGAGCAGGCGGCGGAGATGTCGAACGCCGCCGCGTTGCTGGCGCCGAGCAGCGCCTGGAGGTCGCACGCCGTGGAAGGCAGGAGACGGTCCGGCGTCGCCGTGGCGACGACGATCAGGTCGATCTCACCCGGCTGGACCTGCGCCCGACACATCGCGATCCGCGCAGCTTCGGCCCCCATCTCCGCGCAGCACTGGTCGGCCGCTGCGATCCGCCGCTCGCGGATCCCCGTCCTCTCGCGGATCCACTCGTCCGACGTGTCCACCATCCGTTCGAGATCGGCGTTCGTCAGCACCCGCTCCGGCAGGTACCGACCCGTCGCAGCGATCTCGACCAGCGGCTTGGGACCTTTCATGCGCCCTCCATTAGGCGTTGCGTCGTGGGCATCGCATCGCCCCCCGACTTCGCGTCCGACCCGTCATCGGGGCGACCTCCCAGCTCGCGACGGATGTGCCCCACCATGCGAGCCCCGACCGCCTGGCACGCCACGCGGATCGCGTTCTTGATCGCGCGCGGCGGGGACTCGCCGTGACAGATGATGGAGATTCCGTTGACTCCGAGCAGCGGCGCTCCGCCGTACTCCGTGTAGTCGAGGATCCGCGCCACCCGCTCCAGCCGCGCCTCGATCGCTTCGTCGCCCAACTCCCGGACGACCAGGCCGTAGACGAACTCCGCGACGGACTCGTAGAACTTCAACAGCACGTTGCCCGCGAAGCCGTCCGTCACCAGGACATCGCAGACGCCCTTGATGATGTCGCGGCCCTCGACGTTGCCGATGAAGTTGAGCCCGCTCTCCTTGAGTAGGCCGTACGCCTCGACCGCCAGCTCGTTGCCCTTCTCGGGCTCTTCGCCGATGTTGAGCAACCCCACCCGCGGCCGGGGCCGCTTCAGCACGTCCTGGACGTACACCGCGCCGAGCCGCGCGAACTGCAGCAGATGCGTGGGCTTGCAGTCCACGTTGGCGCCGGCGTCCACCAGCACCACCGGGTCGGCGGCCGTCGGGAGTGCCGTCGCCACCGTCGGGCGGTCCACGCCCGGGATCGGCCGCAGGATCAGCAGCGAGGCGGCCATCACCGCCCCGGTGGAGCCGGCGCTCACGAAGGCGTCGGCGCGGCCTTCGCGCTGGAGCTTCAGCCCGGCAACGATCGAAGACTCCGGCTTGCGGCGCACCGCCGCCGCCGGCGGCTCTCCGGGCTCGATCCGGTCGGGCACGTGCATGATCTCGAGGCGAGGCGGCACCGGCTCGCCACACAGCGCGAGTTCCGCCTCGATCTTCTCACGGTCGCCGACCAGGATCAGCTCGACGTCCGACGTGAGCTCGCGCAACGCCTGGACCGCACCCCGCACCTCGGCGGCCGGATGGGTGTCGGTGCCCATGGCGTCCAGCGCGATGCGCAACCGCCCTCCTAGATCTGCTCGACCTCGACGACCTGCTCCCCACGATAGGTGCCGCAGCTCGGGCACACGCGGTGGGGGAGCTTGGGATCACCGCAACGCGGGCACGGGACCAGGTGCGGCACCGGCGCCTTGTAGTGCGTGCGGCGCTTCCGCTTCCGCTGCTTCGATACCTTTTTCTTCGGGACGGCCATGATGCCTCCGTGATCAGTCGAACCTCACGCGCCGCAACTCCGCCCACCGCTCGTCGCCGCCGGTCGAGCCGCAACCGCACTCCCCTTCGTTCAGGTTCGCGCCGCAGCGCGGGCAGAGCCCGCGACACGTCTCCTGGCACAACGGGTACTGCGGAGCCGCGAGCAGGACGTGCTCACGCAGCGGTTCCGCCAGCGCCAGGGTCCGCGCGCCCGCCGGCAGGGGATACACCTCCTCCCACTCCGCCTCGGCGCGTCCGAGCCCGGACTTGAAAACTAGCGAGACCGACTCGTCCACGTCCACGAGCATCGGCGCCAGACAGCGGCGGCACTCCGTCTCGATACGCGCGTGGAAACGGCCGCGCACGACGACGTCGGCACCGGACAACTGCGCTTCGAGACGGACCTCGACGGGGCCATCGAAGCGGAGCCCGGTGTCGGCCCAGGTCGGGCTGTCTGCGGCGATCCGGTCATCGACGCGGACGCGCCGGTCCCGTTCCAACCGGATGAGATCGAGTTCCGGCATAGCCCAGTAAGATGGGCAGTTAGCGGCGCTGTGTCAACGCGCCGTCCGTCGCTGCGAGACCGCCTGCGCGTCCGCCGGCGAGCGCCGCCCGGAGACCGCTCAGCCCGCCTCGGGCGCGGCCCCCAGGATGTCTGCGGTGGCGAAGAAGAACGCCGCCTCCCGCTGCGCCGTCTCGGGAGCGTCCGACGCGTGGATCGCGTTGCGCTCCTTGGACTCGGCGTATAGGGCACGCACCGTGCCGGGCTTGGCCTCCGCCGGGTCCGTGGCGCCGATCACCTCCCGGAGCCGGGCCACGGCGTTCTCGCGCTCGAGCAGCACCGGAACGACCGGGCCCGAGGTCATGAACCGCACGAGCGACTCGAAGAACGGGCGTTCCCGGTGGACCGCGTAGAACTCGCGCGCCTGGGCCTCGGTGAGTCGCAACATCCGGATCCCGCGGATGCGGAACCCGTCCTCTTCGAGGTGTGCGAGGATACGCCCGGTGAGGTTGCGGGCGACCGCGTCGGGCTTGATGATGGCGAGCGTGTATTCCATGGCGTCAACGTGCGAAGAGTTTGCGGATGATCTCGGAGCGTGTGAGCAAGCCCGTGAGCTTGCCTTCGCTGACCACCGGGAGCTGCTCCACGTCCTTGTTGATCATGAGGTTCGCCGCCTCGACCAGTCCCATGTCCGCCGAGACGCAGAGGACGGAGCGGGTCATGATCTCCCGGACCGGGATCGCCGGGAGGTCCTCGCCGGCGCCCTGCTCGCCGACGCGCGGGATCTGGGGCAGCAGGGCACGCATGACGTCCACCTCCGAGACGATCCCGAGGACCTCGCGCTTCTCGCCGGTGACGACGACGGCGCGCGCGTGTTCGCGCACCATGATCTCGACCACGTCTCTGGCCGTGGCCTCGGGTGAGACGACCGGCACGTGGTGAGCCATGATGTCCCGGACCGCGAGCTCCGGCTCGATGCTCAGGTCGCGGATCTCGGGGATCGCAAGCACGTCCTCCGGCGAGCGGGCGGCCAGCAGCGCCTCCAGGACGCGGTCGTGACGGAGCAGTCGACCGATCGCCGAGAGCGTCTGGAGGTAACGGGAGGCGCCGTCGCGTGGCGCGAGGATGAGGATGATCACCTGCGGCCGCACCCTGTCGCCGATCTCCGGCGCGGCGAGGGGCTGGGGTGCGACGCCGAGGGCGACGGTGAGTCGGTCCACGGCGTCCGTGCGCTGGTGAGGCAGCGCCACCCTCTCGCCGATGGTGACCAGGTCGCGGCCGCCGGCGTCGCCGACCAGCCGATCGATGGACGGCGGCGTACGAACGAGCCCTTGCTGCGCGAGCCGCTGGACCAGCGCAATGACGGCCTCGCGCAGCGAGGTGGCTTCCAGCGGGACGACGATGTGGTCCGCCGTGAGGAGTTCGCGTAACTTCATACGGGTCACCCGGACCGGCTGCGCCGGTCAGAGCGCCTCCCGGATCAGGTCCACGACCTCGATCGGACGGCGGGCGACACGCACGCCGTTCTCCTCGAACGCGCGGATCTTCTCGGCGGCAGTGCCCGAGGAGCCGCTGATGATCGCACCGGCGTGCCCCATCCGGCGCCCCGGAGGCGCCGTCTGCCCTGCAATGAAGCCCACGACCGGCTTGGACATCCGTTCGCGGATGAACGCCGCCGCGTCCTGCTCGTCCGTGCCGCCGATCTCTCCGATCAGGACCACCGCCCGAGTTTCGTCATCCTCCTCGAACGCGGCCAAGCAGTCGATGAACGACGTCCCGATGATCGGGTCGCCGCCGATCCCCACGCACGTCGTCTGGCCCAGGCCGGCGCGCGTGAGCTGGTGCACGACCTCGTAGGTGAGCGTTCCCGAGCGCGACACGACGCCGATGGGGCCGCGTGTGACGATCTGGCCGGGGATGATGCCGATCTTGGTGCGGCCGGGTGAGATGAGGCCGGGGCAGTTCGGTCCGATGAGGCGCGCGCCCCGCTCCAGGACGAAGGGATACACCCGCGTCATGTCGAGGACCGGGATACCCTCCGTGATCGCGACGATGAGCTTCACGCCGGCGTCCGCCGCCTCCATGATCGCGTCCGCGGCGGATGCGGGCGGCACGTAGATCACCGAGGCGTTCGCGCCGGTCTCGGCGACGGCCCGGTCCATCGTGTCGAAGATCGGCACCCGCACGCCGTTCGGCCCCTCGAACGTCTGCCCGCCCTTGCCCGGCGTGACGCCGGCCACGACCGCGGTGCCGTACTCGATCATCTGCCGTGCGTGGAACGAGCCGTCGCGGCCCGTGATCCCCTGCACGATCAACCGTGTGCTTTCGTCAGCAAAGATCGCCATGATCAGCCACTCACTCAGGCAGCCCGGCCGGCCAGCTCGACCGCCCGCTGGACGACCTCGTCCATCGACGTCGACGCACTGAAGCCCGCGCCCTGGAGGATCTCGAGGGCGAGCTGCTCGTTCGTGCCGGTCAACCGGATCACGATCGGCACGCGCATCTCGATACGACGGCTCGCCTCCACGATCCCGTTGGCGACGTCATCGCACCGCGTGATGCCGCCGAAGATGTTGAACAGGATGACCTTGACGTTCGGGTCCTGGGTGATGATCCGGAGCGCGTTGACGACCTTGTCCGGGTTGGACGAGCCGCCGATGTCCAAGAAGTTCGCCGGCTCGCCGCCGTAGAACTTGATCAGGTCCATGGTGGCCATGGCCAGGCCGGCCCCGTTGACCACCGCCCCGATGGTGCCGTCGAGCTTGACGTAGGTGAGCCCTGCCTCGCGCGCCTCGGTCTCGGCGGCCGGCTCCGCCGTGGTGTCGCGCAGTGCCGCGATCTCGGGTCGCCGGAAGAGCTCGTTGTCGTCGATGT
Organism: bacterium; assembly: GCA_003242735.1. NCBI lineage: Bacteria > bacterium. Next base: position 106,515 of record QGVH01000004.1, read on the forward strand.
TCATCTTGGCGTCGATCGCTTTGACCTCGCCCTCCGGCGTGGTGATCAGCGGGTTGATCTCGGCGAGCGAGGCGCCGCTCTCGACGAACGCGCGGTACAGGCTCCGCAGGATCGCGGCGCAGGCCCGCTGCTGCGCGGGCTGGTCGTACAGCGTCGCGGCGAGCCAGTACGCCTGGTGCGGGAGCAGGCCGTAGCGCGGATCGACCGTGAGGCGGCGAATGGCCTCGGGCGCTCGGGCGGCCACCTCCTCGATGTCCACGCCCCCTTCCCGGCTCACCATGAAAACGGGCCGCTTCGAGGCCCGATCCACGATCACGCCCACGTAGGACTCGGAGGCGATCTCCTCGGCCGGCGTCACCAGGACCTTGTTCACCCTCAGGCCCTTGATCTCCATACCGAGGATGGCCGCGGCCTTCTCCCGGGCCTCGGCAGGCGTGTCCGCGAGCTTGACGCCTCCCGCCTTGCCGCGTCCGCCGGCGTGGACCTGGGCCTTGACGACGACGCGGCGGCCGTACCGCGCCGCAATGGCCTCGGCCTCCTCCGGCGTCGTGGCCACCTCGCCCGGCGGCACCGGTACGCCGTACGAGCGCAGGATCTCCCTGGCCTGGTACTCGTGAATGTTCATTCGCTCAATCGCACGTGTTCGGGTCGTCGGATGGAGTTCGGGCGGCGTCCGGCACGATCTCCGTCCCCGCCTCGCCTCGAACGGCCGGCCAGCCCAGGTCGAGCCGGGTGATGATCGCCCGCCGCCCGCCGTGTCTGACGAACGAGACCGCCGCTTCGACTTTCGGCGCCATGCTCCCCTTCCCCAGCTCTCCGGCAGCCAGCAGCGCCTCCGCCTCGCTGGCCGTGAGCCGGCGGAGGAGCTCCGCGTCCGGGCGGCCGAAGCCACGGTAGACGCCCTCGACGTTCGTCAGGATCAACAGCACTTCGGCGCCGATGTCCCGTGCCAGGACCTCCGCGGCCCGGTCCTTGTCCACCACGCCGTCCAGCCCCTCCAGCCCGAGCACCGGGTCCCGGTACACCGGCGTCCCGCCGCCGCCGGCCGCGATGACGATCGTGCCCGCCTCCAGCAGGCGCCGGATCTCCTCGCGCTCCACGATGGCCAGCGGCCGCGGGGACGGCGCCAGCCGCCGCCAGCCGCCCTGCACCTCGCCCACCACCCAGCCGAGCTCTCGCTCCAGCGCCAGGGCGTGGTCCCGGTCCAGCAACCGCCCGACCGGCTTGACCGGGTCACGGCTCGCCGGGTCGTCCGGGTCGACCAGCACCTGCGTGAGCAGCGTCACCACGCTCCGGGTGACGCCGGCCCGCTCCAGCGCGTTCTGCAACGACTGCTGGATCATGTAGCCGATCCAGCCGGCGGTCGCGGCCACCAGGACACCCAGCGGCAACGGCGGCAACCGTCCGCGCGCCAGCTCGTTGCGCAGCAGTTCGTCTCCGATCTGCGGCCCGTTGCCGTGGACGAGCGCGATCCGCCAGCCGGCGCGGGCGAGCTCGACGACCGGCTCGAGGCTCTCGCGGGTGTGCGCGAACTGCTGGTGGATGTCGCCGTGCTCGTCGGGCGGCAGGAGGGCGTTGCCTCCGAGGGCCACCACGATCGAGTGCGGCTGCGAAGGAGCTGGAAACGGCCGCGCCATCATAACCCTGCCGGTCGGAGGTCGCAAGCAGGGGGAACGGGTGTTTGTGTCGCCCGCGGGGCGAGCCTCGGCCCGCCCCGGTCCGACTCAACGCTCCGGCGGCCGCTGCACCGCCTGTTCCAGGACCCGACGCAGCGCATGCCACGCCTCGCCGAAGCCCGCCCAGTCCCCCTCCCGCAACCGCCGCTCCGCCTGGTCGAAGAGCTCCAGGGCGCGGTGGGGCAAGCCGCCCGCCCCCTCGACCCCGGCCGCGATCGGCTCCGGCTCGCGAACCCGGTCCGATGGGCGGTCCGCCGCGCCGCGCAACGCGGCGACCGCACCGGCCAGCGTGAGATCCATGCTGACGGCGCGGCCGTCGCTGGCGATGACCCGCTGGAGTTCGGGGATCGAGTTCCCCTGCCCGGAGAGGAAGAGCGGCTCGACGTAAAGGAACGTGCTGTCGAGCGGCACGATCCGCAGACGCCCGAGGTCCACGTCGCTGCCCGACTGCCGCCACCAGCTCAGGTGCTGGGAGATCGTCGGGTCTTGTTCGATCAGGATCTCCACCTGGGCCGGCCCCGGCACCTGCTGGTTCCGCGGGAGCTCCAGGAGGATGAGCTGGCCGTAATGCGGCGGATCGTTCCGAGCCAGGAGGAGCGCCGTCATGTTCTGGCGCTGGCGGGCGACGAACGGCACCGAGAGGACGAACTCGGCGCGGTCCTCCCCGGGCAGCCGGAGCGTCGAATAGGTCGGCCGGAACGAGCGCGCCTCGTTGCCCAGCTCTTGCGGGACCTGCCACACGTCCTGGCCGGCGTAGAAGGCGCCGGCGTCGTCGATGTGGTACTCCTCGAGCACGGCCGCCTGGGCCCGGAGGAAGAGCACCGGGTAGCGAAGGTGCGCGCGCAGGTCCGGGTCCATCTCGTGGAGCGGCCGGAACAGGCCCGGGAAGATGCGCCGGTATGTGGCGAGGATCGGGTCGGCCTCGTCGGCGGCGTAGAGGGCGACGTCGCCGGTCAGCGCATCCACGGTGGCTTTGACGCTGTTCCGCAGGTAGCGCGTCGTGCCGATCCCCGGGACGTTCACGCTGCGGGCCAGGGGGAACGAGGCCGACGTCGTGTAGCCGTCCACCATCCACACGATGCGCCCGCGGTGGATGACGGGATACGGGTCGGGGTCCCAGACGATGAACGGGGCGATCGCGCGGATGCGCTCGCCGAGGGAGCGGCGGAACAGGATGCGGCTGTCGGGCGTGAGCTCGCCGGAGAAGAGGAGGTTGAGCTCCCTGAACCGCCACGCGAACGCCAGGAGCCGGGGCAGCGGCCGGAGCAGGATGCCCTCGGGGAAGTCCTGCCCGGGCACGCCGGTCAGGGCGCCGTCGCGGCCGGGGATGAGCACGACGTAGCCAGGCATCGTCTCGCCGATGAAGACGCTCGGGTGGGCGAGCTCGAGCGCCGGCGGTGCGGCCGGATCCCGCACCACCGGGTTGAGGTCCCCGAGCCACAGGACGGGCTCGCCGCGATCGGAGATCAGCGACGTGGGCGTGACGACGGCGCCGGTGCCGGCGATGTAGGTGGGGTTGAGCCGGAGCGTCTGCCACGTCTGCGCGGCCGGCGGCAGTCCCCGGCCGTTGAACTCCCGGACCGCGATGGCCACCTGGGTCCGGGTGCCGCCCGGCGGGCCGTAGCGGTCGTAGTCCACGCCGGGGAAGTGGTAGTAGCCGAGGATGCTCTGGGTCTGGTTGTAGACGGCGCGGAGCGGCTCCAGGTCCCAAAGCGGGAGCGCTGCGACGAACGGCTCGAGCTCCTCCCACGGCGGGATCGTCCCCGCGCGGTACGGGAACCGCCGGCGCTCGATGCGGTGCAGGTCGAAGGCGCGGCGCGTGAAATCGATGTTCCAACGGATGTAGGTGGATTCCTTGGCGAACTGGTTGGGTTCGACCTGGAATTTCTGGACCAGGGCCGGATAGAGGAAGCCGGCGAGCACGGCGCCCAGCACCAGCGCGCCGGTCGAGATCGACGCGGGCAGCCAGCTCCGCCGCCAGGCGCCGTAGAGCAGCGCGCCCGCAGTGACGACGGAGAGGAACGCCATCGCGTTGCGTGCGGGCAGGCGCGCGTGCACGTCGGTGTAGCCGAGCGGATAGCGGACGCCCGATCCCTCGATCAGGAGGCCGTAGCGTCCGAGCCAGTAGCGGATCCCGACGAGCAGCACGAGGCCGGCCGCGAGGACGACGAAGTGCAGACGGGGGGTGGACTCCACCTCCAGGCGGCCGTCCCGCACCCGCACGCCCCCGGCGAGGATGTAGCCGAGCAGGACGAGCAGGAGGGTCCACAAGAGGAGCAGGAGCGCGAAGTCGGCGAGTCGGTCGAAGGCCGGGAGCTCGAAGACGTAGAACGAGAGGTCGTGGCCGAAGAGCGGGTCCGTGGCGCCCCACGGGACGTGACGCAGCCACGCCAGGATGGTGAGCGCGCCCCCGCCGTCGAACGGGATGCCGGAGAGCCACCAGCCGGCGAGGACGGCCACCGCGAGGATCCCGAGCGTGATGTAACGGCGGGGGACCTGCTCGGCGATCTCGAGGTTGCCGTATCGGCGCCGGAGCTGGACCGGCCCGACCTGCCGGGCCACGAACCACAGGTTGAGCGCCACGAACGCGGCGCCCAGGCCGCCCACCACGAGACGGACAGCCGCCGTCGTCGCCAGGCGGGTCCAGTACACACCGCCGTAGCCGACGCCCGCGTACCAGAGCGCGTCGGTGTAGAGCCCGGTCAGCGCGCCGCCTACGACCAGCAGGAGGATGAGCGCGACGGCGGCGAGAAGGAGGAGGCGGCCGGGCCGGCGGAGCATGTTACACGTCGACGCCCTGCTCCCGCAGCCACCGTTCCATGGTGGCGCGGATCTCGGCGAGGGCCTCGGGCGAGCGGGCCTCGTAACGCAGCACGAGGACCGGCTGTGTGTTGGACGCCCTGAGCAGGCCCCAGCCCTGCGGGAAGAGGACCCTCGCGCCGTCCACGGAGATCACCTCGTGCGACTGGCTGAAGTCCCGGACCGCCGCCGCGACGATGTCGAACTTGCGCTCCTCCGGCACATCCACCCGGATCTCCGGCGTCGAGACGTAGGAGGGGAACTCCGCCACAAGGGACGAGAGCGGGCGGTCCGCCCGTGCGACCAGGTCCACCAACCGGCAGGCCGCGTACAGGGCGTCATCGAAGCCGTAGTAATCGTCCGCGAAGCAGACGTGCCCGGACAGCTCGCCGGCGATCGGGGCGCCGGTCTCCCTCATCTTCTCCTTGATCAGGGAGTGGCCGGTCTTCCACATGATCGGCTCGCCGCCCCGGGCCGCAAAGACCTCCGGGACCGCCTGCGAGCACTTGACGTCGAAGACCAGTTTCTGGCCCGGACCCCGCCGCTCCAGCAAGTCCAGCCCGTAGAGGAGGAGAAGGATGTCGCCGCGGATGATCGCGCCGGTCTCGTCCACGGCGCCAATGCGGTCCGCATCCCCATCGAACGCGACCCCGAGCGCCGCGTCTTCGGCGCGGACACGCTCGATCAGGTCGGCCAGGTTCTCGTCCACCACCGGATCCGGGTGGTGGTTCGGGAACGTGCCGTCCGACTCGCAGTAGAGCGGGACGACGTCCGCGCCGATGCCTTCGAGGATCCGGACAGCGACCAGGCTCCCCGTCCCGTTGCCACAGTCCACCACCACGCGCAGCGGCCTCTGGAGCGAGAAGCGGCCCGTGATGTCGGCGACGTACTCGGGAAGGATGTCGTGCCGCTCCAGGCTCCCCGCGCCGACCTCGAACTCCTGTCGTTCGATCCGCTCGCGCAGCCGCTGGATGGCCGGGCCGTACAGGGCGCGGCCGTCGATGATCAGCTTGAACCCGTTGTACTCGGGCGGGTTGTGCGAGCCGGTGATCTGGATGCCGCCGTCGGTGCCGAGGCGCACGGCCGCGAAATACAGCGCGGGCGTCGGGACCGTTCCGACGTCGATCACGTCCACGCCAGCCGCCTGGAGCCCGCGGATCACCCCCTCCGCGAGATCCGGCGAGGAAGGGCGGTTGTCGCGGCCCACGACGACGCGGAGCCCCGGCGCACCCCCGTGCCGGCCACGGAGTTCGCTGCCGAACGCCCGCCCGATCAGCTCCGGGACCGGTCCCGCAAGGTCCCGAGGGACGACTCCACGAATGTCGTATTCACGGAAGATCTGCGGATTCACGGACACGGCTCCCTCCTCCCCAGCCGCGGTTGTTCGAGTGTGGCCGCAACCTAGACGCGCCGGACACGGAACGTCAAGCGAAGGCGATCGGCCGCACGCCGCCCACCCGCCACCAAAGCGAGCACGGCCGCCGCGTCTCCCACGCGCCGGCCGTGCCTGCGGCCCTATCGTCCCTCCCGTTCCCGGCCGTGGTCAGGGGGCGAGCACCCCGAGCGTCGCAGCGCTGGTCAGGGCCGCCGCGCTGCGCTCCGCAAGGTCCAGGAGCGCGCCCGGGAAGACGCCGAGCGCCACCACGGCGAGTGCGGCGGCGACCAGCGCCACGCGCAGGCCGGGCGAGACCTGCACATCCCCGTGGACGTCGGGGCGCTCCGGCTCGCGGAACCACATGTACCATGCCAGCCGCAGGTAGTACCAATAGGAGATCAGCGAGGCCAGGGCCAGGACGATGGCCAGCCAGATCATGCCCTTGTCCACCGCCGCACGCAGGATGTACACCTTGCCCACGAACCCGCCCGTGAGCGGGAAACCCGCCAGCGACAGCAGGAACACGGTCATCGTGACCCCGAGCACCGGGTGCCGCCAACCGAGCCCCGCGTAGTCGGCCAAATCCAACCGCTGCTCGCCGGGGCGCGCCACCACCGCCAGCACCGCGAACGCGCCCACCGTCATCAGCGTGTACACCAGGAGGTAGAACAGGAACGACGCCGTACCCAGCGTACTCGCCGCCGCCAGCGCCACGAGCAGGTAGCCGGCGTGCGCGATGCTCGAGTAGGCCAGCATCCGCTTCACGTTCCCCTGCACCGCCGCCAGCACGTTGGCCGCGACCATCGTCACCAGGGCGAACGGGAAGACCATCGCGCCCCAGGTGTCGTACAACCCCGGGAACGCGGTGAGGAACACCCGCAGCAGCGCGGCGAACGCGGATGCCTTGACCGCCACCGCCATGAACGCGGTGATCGGCGCCGGCGCGCCCTCGTACGCGTCCGGCGTCCACATGTGGAACGGCACCGCCGCGACCTTGAAGCCGAATCCAGCCGCGAGCAGCGCCATGCCGACCAGCACCAGGAGGTTGGCGCCGAGGCCGTCCACGCCGATCACGGCCGAGATCAAGGCGATGTTCACCGTGCCCGTGCCGCCGAACAGCAGCGCGATGCCGAACAGGAAGAACGCGCTGGAGAAGGCGCCCAACAGGAAGTACTTGAGCGCCGCCTCGGCGGAGCGGAGATCACGTCGGTTGACGCCCGTGAGAACGTAGACGCCCACGGACATGAGCTCGAGACCCAGGAAGATGACCATGAGGTCCCGAGCCCCCGCGAAGACCATCATCCCGACCAGCGAGAGCAGGACGAGCGCATACACCTCGCCGAGCCGGAGATGCTCCTGCTCCAGGTAACGCGTCGAAATGGGCACGAACAGCGCGCCGCCCAGCAGGAGGAGGTAGTTCGTGAAGATCCGGAACCCATCCACCGCGATCATGCCGGTCGTTCCCACTTCGGAGACCGTGGCGAGCCAGGCGTTGGCGATCGCGGCCGCGCCGATGCCCGCGAACGCGAGCCACGTGACGATGGGCCGGGAAGGCTCGCTCCGGTCGCCCTTCTGGAACACGTCCACCAGGAGGACGATCATCGCCCAGAGCGAGAGGACGACCTCGGGAAGCAGCGCCCAGAAGTAGTGGATCGGGTCCGAGTAATCGATCTGCATCTCAGCGATCAAAGCCGATGGTTTCCCTCAGTCCGCAGCCGCGGCGGCGCCGGGCCCACGCAATCCGATCAACTCGGCCAGGGAGATCGAGCTCGGCGCCGTGCGGCGCTCGACGCTCTCCAGCAAGTTGGTGATGGTCACCTCGGTGCGCTCCAGGACCGGCTTCGGATAAATGCCCAGCCACAGGATCCCCACCATGAGCGGCAGGAGGACGAGCCGTTCGCGCCAGCTCAGATCGGGCAACGCCCTGTTCTCGGGCTTGTCCGGGGCGTTGAACACGATCTTCTGCACCATGGGCAGCATGTAGTAGGCGGCGAAGATGACGCCCAGCGTGCCGATGACCGCCACCCACGGGTGTGTCTGGTAGGTCCCCAGGAGCGCGAGGAACTCGCCGATGAAACCGCTGGTCCCCGGCAGGCCGATGCTGGCGAGCGCGGTGAAGACGAAGACCGTCGCGAACATCGGCATCACGGCGGCCAGGCCGCCGAAGTCCTCGATGAGCCGGGTGTGCCGCCGCTCGTAGAGCATCCCGAGCAGGAGGAACATGGCCCCCGTGGACAGGCCGTGCGAGAGCATGATGATCATCGCGCCCTGCACACCCTGGAGCGTGAGGGCGAAGATCCCCAGCACGACGAAGCCCATGTGCGCCACGGAGGTGTACGCGATCAGCTTCTTCGCGTCCGGCTGGACGGCCGCGACCCAGGCCGCGTACAGGATGCCGCACAGGCCGAGCACGAGCAGCGCCAGCACCACCTGCGGGTGCGTCGCGGCCTGCGGGAAGAACGGCAGGAGGAAGCGCAGGAAGCCGTACGCCCCCATCTTCAGGAGGATGGCGGCCAGCACGACGGAGCCCGGCGTCGGCGCCTCCACGTGGGCGTCGGGCAACCACGTGTGGAACGGGAACACGGGCACCTTGATCGCGAACGCCAGGGCGAACGCCGCGAAGAGCCAGAACTGCTCCCGGAACGTGAGGGAGACCTGGAGCAGGTCCTCGTACGCGAAGGACAGCTCGCCGGTCAGCGCCCGGTACTTGATGACCAGGTAGAGGATCGCCACCAGCATGAGCAGCGATCCGAGGACCGTGTAGAGGAAGAACTTGATCGCCGCGTAGATGCGCCGCTCCCCGCCCCAGATGCCGATGATGAAGTACATCGGCACCAGCATCATCTCCCAGAAGACGAAGAACAGGAACAGGTCGGTCGCCATGAAGACGCCGAGCACGCCCGTCTCCAGGACCAGCATCATCGAGTAGAACGTCTTCTCGCGATGCTGGATGTACTGGTACGAGCCCAGGATGGCGATAGGCGTGAGCAGCGTCGTGAGCATGACCAGGGGCAGCGCGATCCCGTCGATCCCGAGCCGGTAGTAGATGCCCCACTGCGGGATCCACGGCGCGGCGCTGGCGAATTGGAACGCCGCGCTCGCAGGGTTGAAGGTCATCCACAGCGGGATGGACACCAGGAACTCGACGAGGGCGGCGCCGAACGCGATGTGGCGCGCGCGGGCTCCAGGCCCGGCGAGCACGGCGGCCGCCGCCAGCAGCGGGAACCACAGGAGGAAGTGCGTGGCCCAGGCCGAGTAAGCGAGGGAGCTCAGGATCGCTTCCATTCCGGTCTCAGAGCACGACGAAGCCGAGCAGGATCAGGACGCCGACGGCGATGGCGAACGCGTACGCGTTGATCTGGCCGCTCTGGAGCCTCGCTCCGACGAGCCCCAGTCTGCCGAACAGCCGCGCCGCGCCGTTGACCAGGAGCCCGTCGATGAGGCCCTGGTCCACCCAGCGCCAGAGGCCGCGGGAGGCGGCGATGATCGGCCGGACCACGGCCGCATCGTAGATCTCGTCGACGTACCACTTGTTGTACAACACGCCGCGCAGGCCCGTCGGCGGGGCCGACTCGACCGCCGGCCGGATCGTGACGCCGCGGTACGCCCGCGCGGTGAGCAGGATGATCGCGACCGCCAGCAGGAACGAGGCGACCGCCCAGAAGCTCGCGCCGCCGCCCAGCGGCGCGGCGTCCCGGAAGGCGCCCAGGTGCTCCTCGATCACGCGGTCCGCGGCCGCGGTGACCGGGTGGAGCCACTCATGCAGCCATTCGCTGTGCGGGATCCACCCCAGGAGCGGGAGATCCCCCACCGCGTGTGGCACGTTGACCCACCCGCCCACGACGGACAGCACCGCCAGCACCAGGAGCGGCACCGTCATCACCCGGGGCACCTCGTGCAGGTGCTTGCGCTCCTCGGCGCCCAGCCGGTTCTCGCCGTGGAAGGTCATCACCATGAGCCGCGTCATGTAGAACGCCGTGAGCATCGCGGCGGCCATGGCCACCACCCAGATGACCTGCACCCACCCCGCGTAGGGGCCCACGGCGCGCGCCGCCGCCTGCCAGATGATCTCGTCCTTGGAGAAGAAACCGGCGAACGGCCACACGCCCGCGATGGCCAGCGTCGCGATCCACATGGTGATCCACGTGATCTTCATGTAGTGCCGCAGGCCTCCCATGTTGCGCATGTCCTGGGGGTCCCAGTCGCTGTGCGTGTGGTGGAAGGCCTCGTGCATCGCGTGGATCACCGCACCCGAGCCGAGGAACAGCAGCGCCTTGAAGAAGGCGTGCGTCATGAGATGGAAGATGCCCGCCGCGTAGGCGCCCAGGCCCACGCCGATGAACATGTAGCCGAGCTGCGAGACGGTGGAATAGGCGAGCACCTTCTTGATGTCGTACTGCGCGACCGCGATGGTGGCCGCCAGCAACGCCGTCGCCGCGCCGACGCCGGCGACCACCGTGCTCGAAAGCGGCGCCAGCGCGAAGAGGACGCCGGCCCGGGCCACCAGGTAAACGCCCGCCGTGACCATGGTCGCGGCGTGGATGAGCGCGCTCACGGGGGTGGGGCCGGCCATCGCGTCGGGCAACCAGACGTAGAGCGGGATCTGGGCGCTCTTGCCCGTCGCGCCGAGGAAGAGGAACAGCGTGATCGCCGTGACGACGGTGCCGCCGTACGTGAACGCCGCCGGCGCGGCCCGGAAGACCGAGACGAAATCCAGCGTTCCCAGGTTCGCGAAGATGAGGAACATCGCGACCAGGAAGCCGAAGTCGCCGATCCGGTTGACGATGAACGCCTTCTTGCCCGCGTCCGCCTTCTCCCGGTCCTTGAACCAGAAGCCGATCAGCAGGTAGCTGCACAGGCCGACGCCCTCCCAGCCCACGAACATGAGCGGGAAGTTGGCCGCCAGCACCAGGACCAGCATGAAGAAGACGAACAGGTTGAGGTACGCGAAGTACCGGGCGTACCCCGGATCCTCCCGCATGTACCCGATGCTGAACACGTGGATCAGCGAGCCGACGCCGGTGACGATCAGCGCCATCAGCATCGAGAGCTGATCGAACTGGAGCGCGACGTCGATCTGGAGCGCGCCCACCGGCATCCAGGACCAGTAGGGCAGGATCACGGGGTCGTGCAGGTCCGCCCCGAGCATGCGGACGAAGTTCAGCACGGCCAGCACGAAGGCCAGGGCGAGGACGCCCGGCCCCACCAGGGTGGGGATCTCCTTGCGCTCGGGCGCAAGGAAGGCGGTCGCTCCGTTGACCGCGAAGCCGAGGAGCGGTAGGAGGACGATCGCCCAGGGCAGGATCGGCTCGAACGTCACGCTACCACCGCAGCAGGTTGAAGTTCTTGATGTCCACCGTCTCGGTGTGGCGGAAGATCGAAATGATGATCGCCAGGCCGACTGCCGCTTCCGCCGCCGCCACCGTCATCACGAAGAAGACGAAGACCTGTCCCTCGATCCCGACCGCGCGCGAGAACGCGACGAACGCGAGGTTCACGGCGTTGAGCATGAGCTCGATGCACATGAACAGGATGATCGCGTTGCGCCGGATCACCACGCCGAGCACGCCGATCGAGAACAGGATCGCCGAGAGGATGAGCGATTCCGTGACCACCGGTCACACCCTCCGTTTCGCCAACAGCACCGCCCCCACGATCGCCACGAGGAGCAGGATCGACGTGAGCTCGAACGGCACCATGTAGCTGCGGAACATCGGCACGGCCACGGCCCCCACCGCGTTGAACTCCCGCAACGCGGTCTCGATCAGGATCGAGCCGCCCATGTCCGTCACCGCATCGTCGGCCCGCAGCGCCCGCATGACGGCGTAGCCGCCGAGCCCGGCGACGATCGAGCCGGCCGCGATCCAGCCGAACTCCCTGAGGTCACGCTGATAGTCGTGCCCCAGGTTGAGCAGCATGATCACGAACAGGAACAGCACCATGATCGCGCCGGCATACACGATGATCTGGATGGCCGCGATGAAGTGGGCCTCCAGCAGCACGTAGATCGCCGCGAGGCTGAACAGGCTCGAGACCAGCGAGAGCAGACTCGCGATCGGCGTGCGGCCGAGGACCATCCCCAGCGCACCGCCGAGGGCCAGCGCGGCGAACAGGTAGAAGAGGAGCGTCGTCATTCCGAGAGCGGGTCCTCCGGATCCCACAAGAGCGTGAACTCGTGGTCCTGCGCCATCAGGCGGTCGAGGTCGTAGACGAATCGTTCACGCGTGAACTCGGCGTTCTCGTAGTCACGGCCCACGTGGATCGCCTCGACCGGGCAGACCTCCTGGCACATGCCACAGAAGATGCACCGGAACTCATCGATCTCATAGACGACCGGGTACCGGTTCCCCTGGTCGTCCTCGCCAGGCACCAGACGGATGCAGTTCGCCGGGCAGATGGTCGGACAGAGCCCGCAGGCGACGCACTTCGGCCGCCCGTCCGCGTGCACGGCCATGCGGTGCGTGCCACGCCACCGGGGCGACAGATCCGCCTTCTCGTCGGGGTACTGCAGCGTGACCTTCCGCGGATTCACCAGGTGCTTGAAGGTCAGCGCCATCCCCTTGAGCGTCGCCCGCAGGTAGGACGTCGTGCCCTCGGGACGCTTCACCGTCTTCACGCCGATCGCCACGGCACCTCCTCCTGGCTCGGCTCAGGTGCTCTGTGCATGGACGTAACCCGCCACGCCCGCGGCCGGCTCGGGCTGCGGCGCGGGCTGGACGACGCGCCGGCCGACCGGGACCCGCCGCGGGACGTACGCGCCGCCGATGACGCGGTCGCGGTCGATGATCCACAGGAACACGGCGGTCGCGACCAGGCTCACGCCGGTCAGGACCAGACCGTAGAGGGTCCCGTACTCGAGCCCCAGGCGATCCAGCACCAAGATGGTGGTCCCGATGAGCCCGATGTACGCCAGGGCCGTGGGGAGCAGCACCTTCCAGCCGAGGTGCATCACCTGGTCGTAGCGGAACCGGGGCAGCGTCCAGCGGACCCACATGTAGACGCACACGAAGAACAGCGTCTTGGCCGCGAAGACCAGGCCCGTGAGCAGCGTCTTCCACACCGCCGGCTCTGCGCCCTGCACCACTCCCGGCGCCACGACCACCATGTCATCGAACTTGACGAACGGGATGTCCCAGCCGCCGAGGAACAGCGTGGCCATGAGCGCCGAGGCGGTCAGGACGTGCGAGTACTCGGCGATGAAGAACATACTGAACTTCATGGCCGAGTACTCGGTGTGGTACCCGGTGACCAGCTCGGATTCGGCCTCTGCCAGGTCGAACGGCAGCCGGTTCGTCTCCGCGAAGGCGGAGATCACGAAGAGGAAGAACGAGAGGCCCAGCGGCAGGGCCAGCCAGAGCCCGATCTCGCCCTGTTGCGTCCAGACGACCTGCGTGAGCGTCACATTGCCCACCAGCATGAAGACCGGGACCAGGCTGAGCCCGAGGGAGACCTCGTAGCTGACCATCTGGGCGCTGGCCCGGAGACCGCCCAGGAACGCGTACTTGTTGTTGGACGCCCAGCCGGCCATCACCACGCCGTACACGCCCATGCTGGACAGGGCCATGATGAAGAGGATGCCGATCGGGAGGTCGGCCACGACCATCTCGACCAGGCCCCACGGCGTGGGCAGCGGCGCGGCGAACGGCACGACCGCGAAGGTCATGAGCGCCGGGAAGATGGCGAGCGCCGGCGCCAGGATGAAGTAGAGCCGTGACACCTGCCCGGGGCTCGACTCCTCCTTGAGGAGGTTCTTCAGGCCGTCGGCGAGCGGCTGGAGCAGGCCGAAGGGGCCGACGCGGTTGGGGCCCAGCCGGTCCTGGATCCAGGCGGCGAGCCGCCGCTCGAGCCACGTGAACATCGCCACCGCCACCATGACGATGGTGAACACGGCGACGACCTTGATCGCCGAGGCGATGACGAACCCGGTGCGTGAGAGCGCGCCGATCTCGTGCATGCCCTTACACCCCCGCCGCGATCTTGATCGGTTCGTTGATGAGCGCGCCCCGCGAGCCGATCACCTCGTAGCTGAGGCCGCCGAGCTCGGGGTGCAGCTCCGCCAGCCGGAGGAACGCATCGGCCGCGCTCGCGGGGGCGGGCGCGTCGTCGAGGCCGGCGAGGATCACCCCGAGCACCTGCCACGCGGGTCGGGCCTGCTGCGGCGCCTTCAGCGCCGGCCAGAAGCGCTGGACCCGGCCCTCGTGATTGGTGAACGTGCCCTCCTGCTCTGCGAAGGTGGACACCGGCAGGACGAAGTGCGCGTTGCGGGCAGCGGCGCAGTCGTACGCGCCCAGGTAGACGAACAGGTCTGCATCGGCGCCGAAGCCCGCCGGCGCGTCCGCCAGCTCATCGCCGAGGACGATCAGCACGTCGCCCGCGGTGGTCTCCGGCAACCCGCCCCGGCCCGCATCGTCCCCCGTGCGGACGAAGCCGAACAGCTCGAGGCCGCGCACGTTGGCCGCGAGGTCGCGCCTCCGCGCCAGCCGCGGGTAGCCCGGGCAGACATCCTCGTCCTCCGCCCGCGGGCTGCGGTACAGCGCCTCCCCGCCACCCAGGACGGCCAGTAGCCGGGCGAGCAGGCCGACGTCTTCGTTGGCGTGGAACGGCGAGCCGATCACGCGCACGCGCCCGCGCCAGTCGCGGGCCTTCAGCCGCTGCACCAGCGCGATGGCCACGTCCTGCCAGCCCGCCGGCGCCAACTCGCCAGCGGCGTTCCGCATCATGGGCGAGGCCAGCCGGTCCGCGCGGTTCATCCACTCGTACCGCAGCCGGCCGTAGTCGCACATCCAGAACGAGTTCGTCTCCGGGTTGGCGCGGGGCTTGAGCCGCATGACGAGGTTGTCCCGCGTCTCGATCCGGATGTTGCAGCCCTGCGAACAGTTGGGGCAGATGGACGGCGTGCGGTCCAGGTCCCACGCGCGCGCCTTGTGCAGGAAGTCCTTCGAGATCAGCGCGCCGACCGGGCAGATGTCCACGATGTTCCCCGCCCAGTTCGAATCGGCGAGACCCTGCTCGAAGAACGTGTCGATGACCGAGCGGTGGCCACGCTGCACCACACACAGTGCGTCCTGGCCCGCGATCTCGCGCATGAAGCGCACGCAACGCGTGCACATGATGCAGCGGCTGCCCTCGTAGAGGATGTCGCCGCCGAAGTCGTCGCGGCCGATGACGCGCTTCTCCTCGACGAACCGCCCGTGCTTCGGCCCTTCCTGCGCCACGTAATCCTGGAGCTTGCACTCGCCCGCCTGGTCGCAGATCGGGCAATCCAACGGGTGGTTGATCAGATAGAACTCGAGGACGCCCTCGCGCGCCTTCTTCGCCTTGGGGCTGTCCGTATGGATGACCTGCCCGTCGGCGACCGTCGTCACGCAGGCCGGCTGGAGCTTGGGCATCCCTTCGATCTCGACGAGGCACATCCGGCACATGGCCGGCGCCGAGAGACCCGGGTGGTAGCAATAGTGCGGGATGCCGACACCGGCGCGCTCAGCGGCTTCGATGATGCGCGTCCCCTTGGGAACTTCGACCTGCCGGCCGTTGATCGTGCAGGTGACCGTATCCTTCTGTTCGCTCGTCATTCGCGTCCTTCGCGCCTTGGCTCGCCTCCCCGGGGGAGGCGAGGCTTTGTCGCCGGATCCTCGACGCCGGCTAGACGGCCACCGCGGCGGCGGGGCACACGCCGTCGCGGATGTGGGCGAGGTACTCCTCGCGGAACTTCCGGATCGAGCTGGCAACGGGTGCCGCCGCCGAGTCGCTGAGCACGCAGATCGTGGTGCCCGTCATGTTCTGCCCGATGTCGAGCAGCAGGTCCAGGTCCTCTTCCCTGCCCTCGCCTCGCTCGATCCGGCGGAGGATCTTCGCCAGCCACGCGGTCCCCTCGCGGCAGGGCGTGCACTGGCCGCAGGACTCGTGGGCGTAGAACTCCACGATCCTCCGGACCTGCTTCACGATGCAGGTCCTGTCGTCCATCACGATCACGGACGCCGTGCCCAGCATGCTGCCGGCCTTGGCCACCCCTTCGTAGTCCATCGGGATGTCGATCTCGTCCGCGGTGAGGATCGGCACCGAGCTGCCGCCCGGGATCACCGCCTTGAGCGAGCGCCCGTCGCGGATCCCGCCGCAGACGTCGTAGATCAGCTCCTTCAGGTTGAAGCCCAGGGGCAGCTCGAAGTTGCCGCGGCGGACGACGTGCCCCGACACGTTGAACAGCTTGGTGCCCGGGCTCTTCTCCGTGCCGAACGAGCGGTACCACTCGGCGCCGTTCTTGATGATGTGCGGCACGGAAGAGATCGTCTCGACGTTGTTGATCGTCGTGGGCATGCCGAAGGCGCCGACGGCCGCGGGGAACGGCGGCTTGATGCGGGGCTGGCCGCGGCGGCCCTCCAGGGAGTTCATGAGAGCCGTCTCTTCGCCGCAGATGTAGGCGCCCGCCCCGCAGTGGAGCGTGATGTCGATGTCGACGCCGGAGCCGAGGATGTTCTTGCCCGCCAGGCCGGCCGCGTACGCTTCCTCGATGGCTCGGGCCAGGATCTGGGCCGGCTCGAAGAACTCGCCGCGGATGTAGATGTAGACGTGCTGCGCGCGGATCGCGTAGGCGCCGATCAGCGCGCCCTCGATCACCTGGTGCGGCGTCCAGCGGATGAGCTCACGGTCCTTGAACGCGCCCGGCTCCGACTCGTCGGCGTTGATGAGCAGGTAGTGCGGCTTGCCGTCGTCTTTGGGCATGAAGCTCCACTTGACGCCGGTCGGGAAGCCGGCGCCGCCACGGCCGCGCAGCCCGCTCTGCTTGACCACCTCGATGACCTCGTCGCGGGCCATGCCGAGCGCCTTCTCCAGCGCCTGGTAGCCGCCCCGCTCCTTCCAGCCCGCCAGCGTCCGGGCCCGGGGGTCGCCGAACGCCTCGCTGAGAATGCGCGTCTCGCGTTCGTGCCGGTACGGATACGCCATGGCCTACTCCTCGCCTCCGTCCAGCGAGGCCAGGATCGCCGGGACATCGTCCGGCGTCACGTTCTCGTAGTAGCGGTCGTTGATCTGGACGACCGTCGGGAACCCGCAGGCACCCAGGCACTCCGCCTCGACCACCGTGAACCGCCCGTCCTCGCTGATCTCGCCCGGCTCGGTCCCCGTGTGGGCGAGGAACGCGGCGAAGACCTCGTCGGCGCCGCACAGGTTGCAGCACACGTTGGTGCAGACCTGGATCAGGTACCGCCCCACCGGCGCCTTGTTGTACATCGTGTAGAACGTGGCGACGCCGCGGACGTACGCCGGGGACAGGTCCAGCGCCCTCGCGACCTCTTCCATCGTCTCCGGCGAGAGGTGCCCGCGGATCTCCTGCGCCATGGCCAGGACCGGGAGCAGCGCCGCCCGCTTCTCCGGATACCGCGAGAGGATCTTGTTGAACCGCTCCCGGTACGGACCCTGGAACAGCGGAGCATCCGGATCGCGTTCCGCCTTCTGGTACGGCAGCGTGCCCGCGACGCTGGGGTGCCCGCCGTCCAGCGGCCGCTTGCCCACGTAATCGGTGCCGCGGATGTCCGCCTCGGTGAGGTGCGTGAACTCACCGGTCTCGCCGGCCCACCCGGGGTTCCTGATCTGCTTCGAGTCCGTCGCCATCTGCCTGCTGTATCCTCCGACTCGCCGGCCGCGGACGCGTGCGGCGCCGGCGGCCCCACGCTAGCGGTCGATCTCTCCGAGCACGATGTCCAGACTGGCGTTGATCGCAATGACGTCGGAGAGCATGTGCCCCTCGACCAGCCTGGGCAGAGCCGACAGGTTCACGAAGCTCGGGCCCCGGACGCGCCAGCGCACCGGCTTCGATCCGCCATCGCTCACCACGTACATGCCGAGCTCGCCCTTCGAACTCTCGACGCTGAACCAGCTCTCCCCCGGCGGCACACGGATCCCCTCCATCACGAGCTTGAAGTGATGGATCATGGACTCCATGTCCGTCATGACGTCCGTCTTGCGCGGCAGGATCACCCGCGGATCGTCCACGTTGATCGGGCCGTCCGGCAAGCGGTCCAGCGCCTGCTGGAGGATCCGCAGACTCTGCCGCATCTCCTCCATCCGGACGAGGTAGCGGTCGTAACAGTCGCCGTGTTCGCCGACCGGGATGTCGAAGTCGTACGTCTCGTAGTCGTAGTACGGCCGGTCCTTGCGCACGTCGTAGGGCACGCCGGACGCCCGCAGGTTGGGGCCCGTGAGCCCGTAGTTCACCGCCTCCTCGGGGCCGATCACGCCCACGTCCCGCAGCCGCCCGATCCAGATCTGGTTGTTCGTCAGCAGCGCCTCGATCTGGTCGAGCGTGTTGGGGAACGTATCGATGAAGTGCTGGAGCTCCTCCGTCCAACCGGGCGGCAGGTCCGCCAGCATCCCGCCGATCCGCGTGGCCGAGGTCGTGATCCGCGCGCCCGTGTAGCGCTCATGGAGTCTGTAGATCCGCTCGCGCTCCTGGAACGCCCACAGGAACACCGTGAAGGCGCCGACGTCCATGGCGAAGGTCCCGAGCCACAGCAGGTGGCTGAAGATCCGGTCCAGCTCCATGCAGATGACCCGCACCACCTTGCACCGCTCGGTGACCTCGATGCCCATCAGCTTCTCGACCGCCATGGCGAACGCGCAGTTGTAGATCAACGGCGCCAGGTAGTCCATGCGGTCGGTGAGGGGGATGATCTGGTTCCAGCCCCGGTACTCTCCCAGCTTCTCGAAGCTGGAGTGCAGGTAGCCGATGTGCGGGATGCACCGCACGACGGTCTCGCCATCCAGTTCGAGCACCAGCCGGAGCACGCCGTGGGTGGCCGGATGCTGCGGGCCGATGTTGATCAGCATGTGCTCGCCCCGCAGCTCCGGCTCCACGCCCGGCGGCAACACGGGCACCCGAACGGGGCGCCCGTCCATGCCCAGCTCCGGGTTGCGGGTGACCAGGTACTCGACGGTCTTCGTCTTCACGCCGCGCCTCCTTCCGCCGCGCCGGGACCCTCACCGGCCGACCCACTCCCCGTGGGCCGGTAACGGATCCCGCCCACCTCGAGCTCCTCGGGGAAGTAAATGTCGTCCAGGTCGACCGAGAGCGCGCGCCGCGTCTGCTCGGCACGGCTGAAGCGGCCGCGCAGCGGGAAGTCCTTCCGCAGCGGGTGACCTTCGGCGTAGTTCTCGGGCATGAGGATCCGGCGCAGGTCCGGGTGGCCCCGGAACCGGATCCCGAACATGTCGTAGACCTCGCGCTCCAGCCAGTTCGCCGTGTGCCAGAGGCGGGTCGCCGAGTCGATCTCCAACGCGTCCAGCGGGAGCTCCGCCTTCAGCCGCAGGCCGCGGCGGTACGGGATCGACCAGAGCTGATAGACGACCTGGAGCGGCCGCCCACCGCCGTAATCCACCGCGGTCAGGTCTTTCAGGAAGTCGTACCGCTCCTCCGGGTCGTCCCGCAGCCAGCCGAGGATCTCCAGGATCCTCTCGGGCCGGACGTAGACGACGTGCTCATCCCCCGCCACCACCTCGTGGTGCAGGATCGCGTCGCCGAAACGGGCCCGCAGCCTGGGCACGGACGGGTGGCTCGCCGCGTCGGCCTCGGGGCCCCGTTGCGGCCCCGCGGCCGCGGCCTCGGCCCCTGCAGCGCCCTGCGCGAGACCCTCGACCGCGTTCTCGAAGTCCTTGCTCATCGCCATCGTACGCGCCAGAGGGCCCTACGACAGACGGTCGCCGGGCCGCGCCAGCGCCCCCGTGGACACGAGGCCGCTCACCCGGTTCTGCTGCGTCGAGTTGCCGAACGGCCCCGTGATCTGCTGGATCACCTCGTCCGGCAGGTTCGGCTTGCCCACGGCCTCGGGATCCTCCGCCCGCAACTGCCGGTGCAGCTCCCGGTCGAACACGGATTCGCCCTTGATCTTCTCGTGGAGCAGCAGCACGCCGTAGATCAGCCCCTCCGGCCGCGGCGGGCACCCCGGCACGTACACGTCCACCGGGATGATCGTGTCGATCCCCTGCACCATCGAGTAGACGTCGAAGACGCCGCCCGAGGACGCGCACGCGCCCATGGAGATCGCCCACTTCGGCTGCGGCATCTGATCCCAGATCCGCCGCAGCACCGGCGCCATCTTGTAGGTGACCCGCCCCGCACAGATCAGCAGGTCCGCCTGCCGGGGCGAGAACGCCATCCGTTCCATGCCGAACCGCGCGAAATCGAACCGGGACGCTGCCGCCGCCATCATCTCGATGGCGCAACACGCCGTCCCGAACGGCATCGGCCACAGAGAGTTGCGGCGCGCCCAGTTCACCACGTAGTCCAGCTTCGTGGTGATCCAGCTCGCTTCACCCCGCCCCACCAGCGGCAACGGCCGGCCCGCCGATCCCGTGGTCATTCCCATTGGAGCGCTCCCTTCTTCCAGACGTAGAGGAAGCCGACGACCAGGATCCCGATGAAGATCAACATCTCGACGAAACCGAACAACCCCAGCTCCCGGAACATGACGCCCCAGGGGATCAGGAAGACGGTCTCGATGTCGAAGATGATGAACAGGATCGCGACGAGGTAGAACTTGACGGAGAAGCGTTCGCGCGTATCCCCGATCGGGATCATCCCGGACTCGTACGGCGCCTCCTTGACCGGCGTCGGCCGGGACGTGTTGAGGACATGCGATGCGACGATCATCCCCGCCGCGTTCAGGAGCGAGATGGCCGCCAGGATCAGGATCGGCACGTAGGCCTCGAGCATCGCTCTCCGTCCGGGACTTTGTGAATTCCTTCACTTGACCGGCGCCAAGATTACCCGCAGCGCCGCACGGTGTCAAGCGCGCCCGTTCCGACGCGCGGGCGGCGGGCGGGCGGGCCGGGGCGGGTTGCAGGGCGCCGCCCCCCCGGCCTAAGTTGGCGCGATCTTCCCGATCGAATACCCAATACCCGATGTCGGAGGCGCCGTTCCCATGGCGATCAGGAGTGACCGCTGGATCCGCCGGATGGCCGAGGAATATGGGATGATCGAGCCGTTCGAGCCGCGGCAGGTCCGCGAGGGCGTGGTCAGTTATGGCCTCTCGTCCTTCGGCTACGACATCCGTGTGGCGGATGAGTTCAAGGTGTTCACCGACGTGTTCAGCGTGGTGGTGGATCCGAAATCGTTCGACCCCCGCTCGTTCGTGGACATCCGGGGCGACTATTGCATCATCCCGCCCAACTCGTTCGCCCTGGCGCGGACGCTCGAATACTTCCGGATACCTCGCGATGTCTTGGTCGTGTGTGTGGGGAAGTCCACGTACGCGCGGTGCGGGATCATCGTGAACGTGACGCCGCTGGAGCCGGAGTGGTGCGGCCACCTGACGCTGG
This sequence comes from bacterium, assembly GCA_003242735.1. Taxonomy (NCBI): domain Bacteria; species bacterium. The sequence goes on from QGVH01000004.1 coordinate 127,674, forward strand.
AGATCTCGAACACGACCCCGCTGCCGGCCAAGATCTACGCGCACGAGGGGATCGCGCAGTTGCTCTTTTTCCAGGGCGACGAGGTCCCGTCCGAGACCTACGCGACGCGTCGAGGGAAATACCAGGACCAGCGGGGCGTGACGCTGCCGCGGCTGTGAGGCCGCGGCGGTGGTCTCACGCCGCCCTTCGCCACATTCCGATCAACATCCAGACGAAGATCGCGGCGAGGACGGCCCAACCCGCCCAAAGGGCGGCCATGGCGCCGGGGGAGAGGAAGCGGGCGAGGCCGGTGAGGGCGCCGGCGAACCAGAGGATGGGCAGGACGAGGACCAGGAACGCCGTGATGGCGGCGAGCAGGGCGAGCGGCCCCCGCGCGCGGCCTGGCTGGTCCTGAGGCCGTTCGGGCACGGGCTGGGCGCCGCCCTCGAAGGCGGGCTCGTCCTGGCGCCGAGGATGGGCCGCCATGGTGCAGACCTCCTTGCAGGGGGCCCCGCCCTGCCCCACCTGCAAGGGTTACACCACAGGGCGGCCGGGCGGGGCTCAGGTGGAGCTGCGGAAGAGGATCTCCCGCTGCACCTCGGCGATCGCCTGGGTGATGCGGATCTCCCGCGGGCAGGCCTGGGTGCAGTTGAAGATCTTGCGGCAGCGCCAGGCCCCGTTCCGCTGATTCAGGATGGCCAGCCGTTCGGCCGCGCCCCGGTCACGCGAGTCGAAGATGAACCGGTGCGCGTTGACGATCGCGGCGGGCCCGACGAACTGCTCGTTGGCCCAGAACGACGGGCAGGCGCCGGTGCAGGCGGCGCACAGGATGCACTTGGTCGTGTCGTCGTAGCGCTCCCGCTCCTCGATGGACTGGAGTCGCTCGCGGCCGGTGGGCGGCGGCTCGTCGTTGATCAAGAACGGGAGCACAGAGCGGTACTGGGCGAAGAACGGCTCCATGTCCACGACCAGGTCCTTGATCACCGGGAAGCCGAGCAGGGGCTCGAGGGTGATCTTCGGACCGGCGTCGCGGATGAGGACCTTGCAGGCCAGGGCGTTGACGCCGTTGATGCGCATGGCGTCGGAGCCGCAGACGCCGTGAGCGCACGAGCGGCGGTAGGTGAGTGTCCCGTCCTGGTGGCCCTTGATGGCGTTCAGCCCGTCGAGGACGCGGTCGGTCTCCTCCAGCTCGACCTCGTACTCTTGGTAGTAGGGCTTCCGGTCCGTTTCTGGGTTGTAGCGCTGGATCCTGAACAGCGTCTTCATCTCAGTAGACTCGTTCCTTCGGCTGGAAGCGTGTGATCACGACGGGCTTGTAGCGGATCTCGATGCTCCCGTCCTCGCGTCCGTACGCCAGCGTGTGCTTGAGCCAGTTGGCGTCGTCGCGCGTGGGGTAGTCCTCGCGGTAGTGCGCGCCGCGGCTCTCCGTGCGGTTCAACGCACAGGTCGCCGTGACGAGGGCGAGGTCCAGGAGGCCGCCGAGCTCCCAGGTCTCAAGCAGGTCCGTGTTGAAGGCCCGACTCCGGTCCTGCACCCGCACGTGGCGGTAGCGCTCACGCAGTTCGCGCAGCCGTTCAATGGCGTGCTCGAGGCCGGCCCGTTCGCGGAAGACGCCCACGTGGTCCATCATGACCTCCTGCATCTCCGCGCGGATGACGGCCGGCACCTCTTTGCCGCTGGACCCGAGGAGCTGCTCGATCCGCTCGCGCGTGGGGCCGGCAGGATCGGACGGGAGCGGCGGCAGGTCGGCCTCCCGGCAGTAGCGCGCCATGTCGATGCCGGCGCGGCGCCCGAAGACGACCAGGTCGAGCAGCGAGTTCGTGCCCAGCCGGTTGGCGCCGTGCACGCTCACGCAGGCGCACTCGCCCGCGGCGTACAGCCCGGGCAGGACCGTGTTGTCCGGATCGATGACGACCCGCGCGTTCACGTCGGTCGGGATCCCGCCCATGGCGTAGTGCGCCGTGGGCTGCACCGGGATCGGCTGGTAGGCCGGATCGATGCCGAGGTACGTGCGGCAGAAGTCCGCGATGTCCGGGAGCTTGGTGTAGACCACCTCGGGGCCCAGCCGGGTCGCGTCCAAGTGCACGTAACGCTTGCCGCCGATCCCCCGCCCTGCGCGGATCTCGTGGTAGATCGCCCGGCTGACCACGTCGCGGCTGGCGAGGTCCTTCATCGTGGGCGCGTAGCGCTCCATGAAGCGTTCGCCCTGGTTGTTCCTCAGCACGCCCCCCTCGCCCCGCACGCCCTCCGTGATGAGGATGCCGAGCTTGTAGATCCCGGTCGGATGGAACTGGAAGAACTCCATGTCCTCCAGCGGGATCCCGTTACGGAAGGCCATGGCCGGGCCATCGCCCGTGAAGGCCAGCGCGTTGGACGTGACGGCGTACATCCGGCCGAACCCGCCCGTGGCGAGCAGGACGGCCTTGGAGTGGAAGATGTGCAAGTCGCCCGTACGGATCTCGTACGCCACCACGCCGGCCACACGTCCCTCGCTCAGCACCAGGTCCATGACCTGGAACTCGTTGAAGAACGTGACGCCGGCCTTGATGCACTGCTGATAGAGCGTCTGGAGGATCATGTGGCCCGTGCGGTCGGCCGCGTAGCAGCTCCGCCGGACGGGCCCCTCGCCGTAGTTCCGGGTGTGGCCGCCGAAACGGCGTTGCGCAATGCGGCCGTCCTCCGTCCGGGAGAAGGGCAGCCCCATGTGCTCGAGCTCGATGACCACGTCCACCGCCTCGCGGCACATGATCTCGATCGCGTCCTGGTCACCCAGGTAGTCGCTGCCCTTGACCGTGTCGAAGGCGTGCCACTCGGGGTGATCCTCCTCCAGGTTCCCCAGCGCTGCACCGATGCCGCCCTGCGCGGCCCCGGTGTGGGAGCGCGTGGGATAGAGCTTCGAAAGGACCGCGGTGCGGAGATCCCGGTTACGCGCCAGGTAGAGGGCGGCCATGAGGCCCGCACCGCCGCCGCCCACGACAATCGCGTCGTACTGATGGATCCGGTTCATCGTAGCGCCGCACCTGCGGCGGTCAGGGGGAAGGTGAAGATGATGTAAGCGCCCATGCCCAGGAACGCCACGAAGATGACGAAGAGCACGGACTTCACCGCTGCTGCCCACCCGGGCCCGTGCACGTAGTCATCCACCACGATACGCAGGCCGTTCATCCCGTGGGCCAGCGCGAACGCCAGCAGGAACAGGTCGTACAGCCGCCAGAGCGGGTTCTTCCAGCGCTCGACGACGACGGCGAAGTCGATGTTCTCGACCCCGATCACCATGTGCATCCAGAACAGATGGAACACCGCGAGGCCGAGCAACACCACGCCGGAGAGGCGCATGAAGAACCACGAGTACAGCTCGAAGTTGCCGCTCGGCGGCCGGCCCCGCCGTCCCTCGAACGCCCGGATCGCTCCGTCCCTCATCATTCACCGAACAAGGGCTTGAGGAACACGTAGGTGCCCCACAGGAACAGGGGCACGAAAACGATCGTCTCCGCCAGGATCATCTGGCGCTCGTAGCGCCACAGCGCCGGCCAGAAGTCCTGGATGATGAGGCGCAGCCCGTTCAGCGCGTGGAACAGCACGCCGAAGAGCAGGAAGACCTCGAGCACGCGCGCCCACCACGCGCGGTAGATGAAGAGCAGCGCGTTGAAGACTTCGGGGCCGAAGGCTACAAGGAAAATGTCGAAGATGTGCAGCAGCAGGAACAGCAGGATGCCGAGGCCCGTGGTGCGGTGCAGCAGCCACGCCCACATCCCTTGCCGTCCCCGGTAGCGGAGGCCTTGCAGAATCGGCCGGCCGCGGCTGTACACGGTTCGAGTTCCCGTCATCGGTTCACCTGAGCAGTGCCATCGTCTCCCTAACGGCCTGCGCAGAGCGGTGCAGCGCGGCCCGCTCGTCGTCCGTCAACTCGACCTCGATGATGCCTTCCAGCCCGCGCGCCCCGAGCTTGCACGGTACGCCGAGGAACAGGCCGTCCAGCCCGTATTCGCCCTGCAGCCACGCCGAACACGGCAGGATCCGCTTCTTGTCCCGCACGATCGCCTCGACCATCTGCACCACGGCGGCGGCGGGCGCGTAGTAGGCGCTCCCCGTCTTCAGGTAGCTGACGATCTCGGCGCCGCCGTTGCGCGTGCGCTCGATCAGCTTCTCGATGCGCTCACCGTCCATGAGCTGGGCGAGCGGGATGCCGCCCACGCTGGTGTACGACGGGAGCGGCACCATGGTGTCGCCGTGGCCGCCCAGGACGAGGGCCTGGACGTCCTCGACGCTCACGTCGAGCTCCTCGGCAATGAACGAGCGGAAGCGGGCGGTGTCGAGGACGCCCGCCATGCCGATCACCCGCTCGCGCGGGAAGCCCGTCGTCGTCATGCACACGTAGGCCATGACGTCGAGCGGGTTGGAGACCATGATGACGATGGCGTCGGGCGAGGTGTCGCGGATCTGCTCGGCGACCTGCCGGACGATGGTCGCGTTGGTGTTGAGCAGGTCTTCCCGGCTCATGCCGGGCTTGCGGGCGATGCCGGCCGTCACGACGATCAGGTCCGATCCGGCCGTGTCCGCGTAGTCGTTGGTGCCGATGACCCTGGTGTCGAACCCCTCGATGGGGGCCGACTCCCACTGGTCGAGGCCCTTGCCCTGCGGGATGCCCTCGACCACATCCAGCATGACCACCTGGCGCGCCAGTTCCCTGCGCGCGATCCCCTGGGCCGTCGTCGCGCCGACGTTACCGGCGCCGACCACTGTGATCTTCTTGACCATGGGCTTCGTGTCCGGGAGACAGTGTATCGCCCATTCCATAATCAATGTGGGCGCGGCAAAGTAGAATGAGCGAGGTTGGGTGTCAACGCGGAGGGGGCGAGGCGGAGGGTGTGGCGCCCGGGCATCAACCCCCGACCTGGGACAGGGCGAGCAGGCCGCCCGATCCGGCGGCGCTGCCCTGGAGCAGGAAATGCCGGGCTGGCTTGACTTCCAGCGTCCGGCGGATGAGGGGCTCGATCGGCTCCCCGCGGCGGAGCGGCCCCCGCAGGTCGGTCTGGATGGAGCCGAACAGGCACGGCCGGAGCTCGCCGCTGGCCGTCAGCCGCATCCGGTTGCACCGCTCGCAGAAGTTGTGGCTCAGGGGCGTGATCACGCCCACCGTGCCGGGTGCCCCCGGGAAGCGGAAGTAGGTGGCGGGGCCGTTGCCTGGAGGGCCGGACACCGGCTCGAGCCGGCCGACCCGCCGCAGTCGCTCCAGCATCTCGAACGCGCTCACGAACTCGCGGGCCGCCACGTCGAGGTTCTCGCCCACCGGCATCACCTCGATGAAGCGCACGTGCCAGGGGCGTTCCAGCGTCACGCGTGCGAACGCCTCGATCTCGTCGTCGTTGCGCCCACGCATGATGACCGTGTTGATCTTGATCGGCTCGAACCCCGCCCGCTCCGCCGCCGCGATGCCTTCCATGATGCGGGCGTACGAGCCCGGCCGGCGGGCGATGCCGTCAACGCGTTCTGGAACGAGCGAGTCCAAGGAGATGTTGACGCGGGCTACGCCGGCGTGCCGCAGCTCCTCGGCCACGGGCGCGAGCAGCACCGCATTGGTGGAGAGCGCGATGTCCTCGATCCCGGGGATGGCGCGGATCATCTCGACGAGGCGGACCAGGTCGCGGCGCACCAGCGGCTCGCCGCCCGTGATGCGGACGCGCCGGAGGCCCATGCCGGCCATGACGCGGACGATGGTCGCGATCTCCTCGTACGTCAGCAGCTCGTCACGGCGCAGCCAGGGCAGCCCGTGTTCGGGCATGCAGTAGACGCAGCGGAGGTTGCACTTGTCCGTGACGGACACGCGCAGGTACTCGATGCGCCGGCCGAACCGGTCGCGCATCCCGGCGTCCCGTGGAGCGGCGCCCGCCCGCTCCACCGCCTCGCGGGCCGCGGCGGCCTGCTCGAGGAGCGTGCTCATCGACCGGTCTCCTGGGGAACCGGCGGGAGCTCCCCGCCCAGCCAGCGGCGCTCGCCATCCGCGTAGCGCTCTTCCTTCCACACCGGGAGCCGCCGCTTGATCTCCTCGAGGAGGTCCCGCGCCACGTCGAACGCTTCGGCGCGGTGCGCGCTGGAGACCGCCACGGCGAGGCTGACCTCCCCCACGCGCAGCTCGCCGACCCGGTGGACCGCGGCGATCCGCACGCCAGGCACGCGCATCGCTGCTTCGGCCGCGGTCTCGGCCAGCACGCGCGCGGCCATCGCCTCGTAGGCCTCGTAGCGGATCGAAACGACGGGGCGCCCCTCGTTGTGGTCGCGCACGACGCCGAGGAACAGGACGGCGGCGCCGTGCTGGGGCGCGCCGACCTCGGCGAGCACCGCCGCCGGATCGATGACGTCGCGCGTGATCCAGGTCCGCATGTCATCCTCCGGCGACCGGTGGGATGAGCGCGACCTCGTCACCGTCCCGGAGCGGCGTCTCCGACGAGGCGTACTCCAGATTGACGGCGACGGCGGTGGTGGCCGGGATCCGTTCAAGCCCGCCACCCCGCCCACGCAGGACAGCTACCAGCGCGCCGGCGGTGGCGCCGTCGGGAAGGTCCACCTCGAGCGCGGAGGTCCCCGCGAACTCGCGGTACTGGGCGAACAGGAGCACCCGGACACGCATCGTCGTTCAACGCCAAGCTAGCGCGGGCGCCCCCGGGGAGCAAGCGCGGGCGCCGCCGAGCGTTCCCCGGCGATGGCCCCGTGGCCCGACCGCCACGGGTTCGTCCGGCACGCGGCGCTCCCGGTCCAACCACAAGACGAGCGGCGCCCCACGACCGGACAACGCCGGGGACGCCGCGCTGCTCCGCTCCACGCCGCCGCCCGTCCGAGCGGGCGCGGAGGGTCAGACCTTGACCGTCTGGCGACGGGAGACCTGGAGGCGGAGGTCCTTGGACGGCTTGAAGATCGGGACCGCCCGCGCCGGCACCTCGACGCGGTCCCCCGTCCGCGGGTTCCGCGCCACCCGCGACTTCCGCTTGCGCACCTTGAAGGTGCCGAAGCCGCGGATCTCGATGTTCTGATGGTTCGCCAGCGCTTCCTTGATCGCGTTGAGCAGGCCGTCGACGACGAGAGAGCAGTCCTTCTTGGTGATGCCGGGGCCGATCGCGTTGGCCACCTGCTCGACGAGGTCGGCTTTGGTCATCGTACCTCCAATGCCTGATCCAGGAGTGAACTGAGCGGGGATCGTCGCTCTCCCGCCGGGCTAGTATGGGACGGCAAACAGGAGCCGCGGGCCGCGCCACTCGCCGATCGAGTGGGCCAGCCGCGCCAGCGCCGCCGTCGCAGGCGCGCGTCCCAAGATCACGTCAAGCAGCGTGATCCTCTCGCGCGGCGGGCGGATGATCTTCGGTCGCTCCCCGAGGCCCGCCATCCGGCCGGCGGCCGCCAGCGCATCGTTCAAGTTGCCGATGCGGTCGATCAGCCCGTACTCGAGTGCCTGCCGGCCGGACAGGATACGCCCGTCCGCGAGCTCGCGCACGGTGCCGGGGTCGAGGTTCCGCTCTTCCGCCACCACCTGCACGAACTGCTCGTAGAGGTCCATGACCACGTTCGAGAGCATCTCGCGGTCGGCCGGAGTCAGCGGCCGGAACGGCGAGCCGGCGTCCTTCTGCTCGGCGCTCTTCACCACCTCGACGGACACGCCGACCCGATCCATGAGCTCGCTCGCGTTGGGGACCTCCAGCAACACGCCGATCGAGCCGGTGATCGAGCCGGGCAGCGCGAAGATGGAGTCCGCCGCGAGCGCGACGTAGTAGCCGCCGGAGGCGCCCGTGCCGGCGATCGAGGCGACGACGGGCAGGCCGTCCTCCTCGCGCAACCGCTTGAGCTCGCGGTACAGGCTCTGTGCCGGGCCCACGACTCCGCCCGGCGAGTTGATCGCGAGAACGTAGCCCTTGACGGCCCTGTTCTCGCGGAGCCGCCGGATCTGCTCCAGGTACTTGCGATCGTCGCCCAGGACGCCGTCGACCTCGATCAAGGCGATCCGTCCGCCCAGGCCGAGGCCGCCGCCGTCCCCTCGCGCCGCCCGCACCACGGCGAGGACGATCCCGGCCACCGTCATGATGAGCACGATGGCCAGACCGAGTGCGACGATGTTGGAACGCCGGGACACGCGAGGCGATCGTTGCTGCGAACGAAGCAGACTCGGCGAGGAACCGGCGCGCAGCTTAACGCCGATGTCCCTCCCAAGTCAAGCCCTGGCTTCTCGTTGGGCCATTGCCTCCACGAACCGGTCGAAGAGGTAGACCGAGTCGTGGGGCCCCGGAGCTCCTTCCGGATGATACTGCACGCTGAACACCGGAAGCTCCCGGTGCTCCAGGCCTTCCATCGTGCCGTCGTTGAGGCTCACGTGCGTCACCCGCAACGCCGGCGCGCCCGCCACTTCGTCGCCGGGACCGCGCCGCACCGCGAAGCCGTGGTTCTGCGCGGTGATCTCCACGGCGCCGTCGGCGAGCCGCTTCACCGGATGGTTCCCTCCCCGGTGCCCGTAGAGGAGCTTGTACGTTTGCCCGCCGAAGGCGCGCGCCACGAGCTGGTGTCCGAGGCAGATGCCGAAGACCGGCGTCCCGGCGTTCGCGAGGCGGCGGATCGTCTCCAGCGTGCCCTCCACCGCTTCGGGGTCGCCGGGGCCGTTCGAGACGAAGAGGCCATCCGGCTGCAGCTCGACCACCGCCTCGGGCGGCGTTCCCGCCGGCACGACGATCACGCGGCACCCGCGCTCCGCGAGCAGCCGCAGCGACCTGGACTTGACCCCGAGGTCGTACGCGACGACGCGGAACCGCTCCGGCCCGACCGCCGGCACCTCGTAGCGCTCCGTCGTCGTGACGGCGCAGGCCAGGTCCAGGCCCTCCATCCGCGGGTGGGCCAGGATCCGCTCCATGACCTCGTCCCGCGGGACGCTGGCCGGTGCGATCGCCGCACGCATCGCGCCGGCCTGCCGCACGTGGCGCGTGACGGCCCGGGTGTCCACCTCCGTCAAGCCCACCACGCCGTGACGGGCCAGGTACGACTCCAGCGAATCCCGCGCGCGCCAGCTCGTGTAGAGCGGCGAGAGCTCGCGCACCACGAAACCGGAGAGCCGCGGCACGGCGGACTCTTCGTCCTCCGGCGTCACGCCGTAGTTGCCGATCAGCGGGTAGGTCATGACGACGATCTGGCCGGCGTACGACGGGTCGGTCAGGACCTCCTGGTACCCGGTCATCGCCGTGTTGAAGACGACCTCACCCAGCGCGACGCCCTCGGCGCCCATCGTCACGCCGGCGAACTGCCGGCCGTCTTCGAGGAGGAGGTACCCGGATCGGGACAAGGGAGCCCACCCTGCTGGAAGCGTGAAGGTTGAAATGCCGCACGAATTTACGGGAACGGCGGCCGGTGTCAAGCCGAGGCGTCCGGGGGCGCGGCCGGGTGCCGCCGGCGGCCCGGGTTTCGCCGGCGCCCGCGGGGGTGTATGTTCGCGCCCGCTACTGCCGGCCGCAGTGGCCGGTCCCGGGAGTATGCACCGTTCGTTCCATGAGCGCTGGAGACAAGCCCACCGTCTACATCCACGCGGATGAGTCCTGTCTGGGCGTGCAGTTCAAGGACCGGCCCGCGCGCGGCGGCGCCGCAGGGCTGGTCGAGTACTGGAAGGATGGCGTCTGGGTGCGGCGCGACTACTGGCTCAGCGAGCCCGCCACGACCAACAACCGGATGGCGATCCGCAGCGCCATCGAAGGGCTCCGCGCGCTGCGCGTGCCTTGCCGCGTCGTGTTCGTCTCCGACTCGGAGTACCTCGTGAAAGGCATGCGGGAGTGGGTCCCGGTCTGGAGGCAGCGGGGCTGGCGGCGCAAGACGGGGCCGGTGGAAAACGAGGATCTCTGGCGGGAGCTCGTGGACGTCGCCGAGCGCCATGACGTGGAGTGGCGCTGGGTCCGGGGCCACGCCGGCCACCCGCGGAACGAGTACGCGAACGCGCTGGCGGTCCGTGCGGCGAAGGAGCAGGGCTCATCGAACGGTCTCCGGCCTTCCGGCTTCGAGCGGTGGCTCGAGGAGCAGCGGGAGCGGGGCCGTTACCTCGACTTCTTCGAGTTCGCGCCGCCGGAGGACGAGGGCGCTCGGGGCCCAGGGCCCTGAGCGGCGTCCGTCGGCCCGCCTCGCCCCGCAGCGGCGTCTCGGCCGGATTCGAAGAAGACGTCGCGGTCGAAGACCTCGGCGAAGCGCTCGGCCACGGGCCCGGCCACATCCCGCGGCGTGAGCCCCTGGACGCCGCAGCGCGCCATGGACGTCACGCCGTAGTCCCGGATGCCGCACGGCACGATGGTCCCGAAGTACCGCAGGTCCGGGTCCACGTTGAGGGCGAAGCCGTGGGAGGTGATCCAGCCGCTGGAGACGCGGACGCCGATGGCTGCGATCTTCTCGTCCCCGACCCACACGCCCGTGAGCCCCGGCCGCCGGCCCGCGGTGATGCCGAACCCGGCCAGCGCACGGATGAGCGCCTCCTCGATGTCGCGGATGTAGCGGTGCAGGTCGCAGCGGTCCGGCTTGAGGTCGAGGATCGGATAGCCGACGAGCTGTCCCGGGCCGTGGTACGTCACGTCCCCGCCGCGCCCGGTCCGGAACAGTGAGATCCCCAGTAGCCGGCGCTCGACGTCGTCCGCGAGCACGTGGTCCGGGGCTGCGGACGTGCCGAGGGTGATGACGTGCGGGTGCTCGAGCAGGAGCAGCTGGTCCGGGATCGAGCCGGCCCTGCGCTCGCGCACGAGCTCTTCCTGGAGTCGCAGGCCTTCGCCGTACTCCACCGTGCCGAGCCACCGGGCGTGCAACGCGCGGGCCGGCGAGAGACGGGGTCCAGGCCCCGTCTCCCACCGGCCCGCCCGGCGCCGTGCCTCTCGTTCGGCCGCTGCGCCCATGCCTCAGCCCGCGTCCTCCGGGAACGTCTCGAGGACCTCCCTGAGCCGCGCCAGGAAGCGTGCGGCGTCTGCGCCGTCGATGATGCGGTGGTCGTAGCCGAGCGAGAAGAGGGAGCGCAGACGGATGGCGATCGTGTCCGTCCCGTCCACCTCCACGACGACCGGCCGCTTCTCGATGGACCCCATGCCCAGGATCGCCGCGGTGCCCTCCGGGATGATCGGCATGCCGACGAGGGTGCCGAGTACGCCCGGATTGGTGATGGAGAACGTCGCTCCCTGGATCTCCTCCGGCTTGAGCTTGCGGTCGCGGGCGCGTGCGGCGAGGTCGTTGATGCGCTTCGCGATGCCGAGGAGGTTCAGCTCGTCCGCCTTGTGCACCACCGGAACGATGAGTCCCGGGTTGAGGTCCACGGCGATGCCGATGTTGATGTCCCCGCGGTAGATGATGTCGTCGCCGGAGATGGTGGCGTTGACCCGCGGGAACTCCTTGAGCACCCGGGCGACGGCGACGGCCACGAAGGCGGTGTAGCTGACCTTCACGCCCTGCTCTTCCCAGCGCTGCTTGTTCTTGCGCCGGATGCGGTCGATGCGCGTGAAGTCCACCTCGATGAACGAGTGGACGTGGGGCGCGATGCGCTTGGCCAGCACCATGTGCTCCGCCGTGAGGCGGCGGATGCGATCCATGGGCTCGACGCGGTCGTTCGGGCGCACCGGCCACTCGGGGTGGCGGACCTGGCTGTAGAACAGGTTCCAGAGCTGGTCCGCATCCATGACGCCCGTCGGGGCGGCGCGGGGCGCGGCGGGCGGCGCCGCCGTCGCCGTGGCCCGCGCAGCGGGGGCAGCCGCGGCCGCCGCCTTCTCGCGCTGCTCGATGTAGGCGAGGATGTCCTGCTTGGTGACGCGGCCGGCGCGGCCCGTGCCCTGGACCTCCGACAGGTCTACGCCGTGCTCAGCGGCGATCTTGCGGACCAGCGGGGTGGAACGGCGGCGGAGCCGCTCCTCCGCTGTCTCGGTGCGACCGTCGCCGGTCGGCGCCGCCGCAGCCGCCGGCGCAGGCGTCTCGACCGGCGGGGCCTCCGGCGCCTGCACTTCGGGCGCCGGGGCTTTCGCCTCCGGCGGCGCCGTCACGGCCGCGCCCTTCTCCGTCTCGATGTAGGCGAGCACGCTGCCGACCTCCACCGTCGCGCCCTCCTCCACCTTGATCTCTGCGAGCACACCCGCCGCAGGTGAAGGGATCTCCGCGTCCACCTTGTCGGTCGAGATCTCGACCAGCGGCTCATCCCTGGCCACCTCGTCCCCGACTTTCTTCAGCCACTTCGAGACCGTGCCCTCGGCGATGGATTCGCCCATCTGGGGCATTGGCACTTCGATGCGCGCCATTGCAAGGCTCCGTTGATGGGGGGCGGCGCCGCGGCGCTCGCGCGGCATCCCCGTCCGTCGTCTACCTCAGTACCCCGCCAGGTACCGACACGCTTCCACGATGTCCGACACCTGCGGGAGGAAATAGTCCTCGAGAGGCGGCGCGTACGGCACCGGCGCGTCGATGGCCGTCACCCGCAGGACGGGCGCATCCAGCCACTCGAACGCCCGCTCGCTGATCCGCATCGCGATCTCGCCGGCGATGCCGCCGGTCCGCGTGTCCTCGTGCACGATGAGCACGCGGTTGGTCTTCTTCACGCTCCCGGTGATCGCGTCTTCGTCCAACGGGAGCAGCGTCCGCAGATCGAGGATCTCGACTTCGATCCCGTCCTCGGCGGCGAGCCGCTCCGCCGCCTTCCGGCTCTCGTGGACCATGCTGCCGTACGTCACGATCGTGACGTCCCTGCCCTCGCGGTCCAGCCGGGCACGGCCCAGCGGCACCACGTAGTCCCCCTTCGGCAGCACCTCCCGCAGCGCGGGCAGCCGGTACAGCTTCTTGTGCTCGAAGAAGAGAACCGGGTCCTCGTCCCGGATGGCTGCCTTCAACAGCCCCTTCGCGTCGTACGCCGTCGCGGGGTAGACGATCTTGAGCCCGGGGGTGTGGAAGAACGCCATCTCCGGGCTCTGTGAGTGGAACGGCCCGCCCCGCACGCCGCCGCCGACCGGGCCGCGCACGACCAGCGGCAGCGGACCGGCGCCACGATACCGGGACGTGGCGATATAATTCGTCAGCGCTTGGTAGGCGCACGACACGAAGTCCATGAACTGCATCTCGACCACGGGGCGCAAACCCATGTGGGCCGCGCCCGCGGCCGCGCCGGTGAAGCCGGCCTCGCTGATCGGCGTGTCGATCACGCGTTCGGGCCCGAAGTACTCGAGGAAGCCCTCGGTGACCTTGAACGCGCCGCCGTAGGCGCCGATGTCCTCGCCCATCAGGAAGACGCGTTCGTCCGCCTCCATCTCCTCCCACAGCGCCTCCCGGATGGCTTCCAGGAACGTGACCGGCTCTCCCAGCTCCGTGTGCCGCACGTTCTCGGGCTTCTCTCCCCTGGTCACCCGCGGGGAAACCGTCGTCGCCATGGATCACGCCCCTCGGTCCGTCGCGGCACGGTCATGGAAACGCGCTGAAAATGGACGCGCGACCGGACAGGGTCAAGCCAGCGCACGTTCCTTCCTGGCCCGACTCTTGCCCCCTATCCCCGCGCCGATCCGCCCGCCCGACGAACGACGAAAAAACGCCGGGCGGGGCACCCGGCGCCTGGAGAGCGTTTCCCGATCGAGATGGGGGATCCGGTGCACGAACGACCCGGCCACCCGGCGCGACGACGCTGGCCTCGACGCCCCGGACGCCGCGGCCCGGCGCCCCGACCGCCCACGCAGGCCTCGCGCACGCCCGAGCCGCCCCCGGTGCTCGGCCGCCGCCGTGAGGCGGGGCAGACGCTGGGCGCGTACGAAGCCCGTTACGACATCCGGCTGGGCTACGGCGCGGAGCGGACGATCATCCTCCCCTGAGCCCGCGCCGGGACGCGCCGCGAGACCGGCCGCTACTGCTGAGCGGGCGCCTGCTCGCCGGTCGCCGTGCCCGCAGCGGACGGCTCCGCCGTGGAAGCCGCGCCGCCCTGCTCCTGCTGCTCCGGCTGGGGCGCCGTCGGCAGGATCGGCTGCGGGACCGCCGGCGCCGCCTGCCTGAACTCATCACGCAGGACCGACTGTGGCCGTTGCGCCCGCGCCGACATGATCGAGAGGATCAGGGCCAGCGCCATGAAGATGCCCCCGCCGATCCACGTCGCCTTGGTCAGGAGCGTCGCCGCCTGGCGGCCGCCGATCAGGGTGTCCGTGCCGGCACCGCCCATGGCCGCGAGCCCGCCTCCCTTGCCCGCCTGGAGCAGCACCACGATGGACAGCAGGATGCCGTCCAGAATGAGGAGTGCCAGAAGGATTCCGAACACGATCCGTTCGCTCCCACTCGACTGGAACGTATCCCCTAAAGCTCGCGGTGAAACGGGGTTCGGTCAAGGTATGCGGGCCTCGCCCCGAACCCTCCCGTCCGGCTCAGCCGGCGGGCGCAGCCGCAATGGCCGCGAAGCTGGCCGGGTCCAGGCTCGCTCCCCCGACCAGCAAGCCGTCCACGTCCTGCGCGCCGAGAAGGGACGCGGCGTTGTCCGGCTTGACCGAGCCGCCGTAGAGGATCGGCGTCGCGGCGGCCGTGGCCTCGCCCGCGTGCTCCGCCAACCGCCGGCGCAAGATGGCGTGGGCGGCAGACGCGTCGTCCGGGCTCGCGTTCACGCCGGTCCCGATCGCCCACACCGGCTCGTAGGCGATCATGAACCGCGGCCCGGCGTCCGCGGGGATGACGGCCAGCACCGCATCGAGCTGGCGGAGGATCACCTCTTCCACGCGGCCGGCCCGGCGCTCCTCCAGCGTCTCGCCCACGCAGACCACGGGGACCAGCTCTCCCGCCAGTGCGGCCGCCACTTTGCGGGCGACCTGCTCGTCCGTCTCGCCGAACAGGTGCCGGCGCTCCGAGTGGCCCACGAGCGTGTACCGCGCGCCGGCGTCCCGGGCCATCGCGGCGCTGATCTCGCCGGTGAACGCGCCCTCGGCCTCCCAGTGGATGTTCTGCGCGCCCAGGGCGAGGTCCGGACGGTCCCGCACCATCTCGGCGGCGGTGGTCAGCGAGACGGCTGGAGGGAAGAAGAGCACGGTGCGGTCCGCCCTCGGCGCCCACCGCTCCTTGAAATCACGGAAGTACTCGCGCGTCGCCGAGGGCCCCCGGTTCATCTTCCAGTTGCCCGCGATCACCGGCGTGCGCCACGGCGCCGCGCCGCTCATCCCTCGCCGCTCCGGTCCAGCGCCGCCACGCCGGGCAGCGTGCGGCCCTCGAGGAACTCGAGGGAGGCGCCGCCCCCGGTGGATACGTGCGTCATCTGGTCGACGAGCCCCGCCTCCCGCACGGCGGCGACGCTGTCACCGCCGCCCACGATCGTGGTCGCACCCCGGGCCGTCGCATCCGCGAGCGCTCGGGCGATGCCGACCGTGCCGTGGGAGAACTCCTCGATCTCCGCCATTCCCATGGGACCGTTCCAAAGCACGGTCCGGGCGCGGTCCACGTACTCGCGGAAGGTGGCCACGCTCTTCGGGCCGATGTCCAGGATCATGCCCTCGGGCGGGACCTCGTCCCGGTCGAGCAGCCAGGTCCGGGCGCCGGGCTTGGCCTCCCCAGCCACCACGCAGTCCACCGGCAAGACGAGCTTCTCGCCCGCCCGCTCCAGGAGCTGCCGCGCCAGTTCGATGCGGTCCTCTTCGACGAGCGAGCGGCCGGTCTGGAGTCCCAGGGCCCGGAAGAACGTGTTGGCCATGGCGCCGCCCACCAGGAGCGAATCCACGCGCGGCAGCAGGTTCTCGATCACGTCGATCTTCCCGGAGATCTTCGCGCCGCCGAGGATCGCGACGAACGGCCGCTCGGGCGACTCGAGCGCCTTGCCCAGCATGGCGAGCTCCCGCTCCATGAGCAGTCCCGCCACCGCGGGCCGCCCCTCCTGCCGCATGACCTCGGCCACGCCCGCGGTGGACGCGTGCGCGCGGTGTGCAGCGCCGAAGGCGTCGTTGACGTAGACCTCCGCGAGGGAGGCGAGCCCTTCCGCCAGCTCGCGCTCGTTGGACTCCTCGCCGGGCAGGAAGCGCACGTTCTCCAGGAGCAAGACGTCGCCGTCGCCGAGCGAGGCCGCGGCCGTACGCGCCTCGGCGCCCACGATGTCCGGAACGAAACGGACCTCGGCGCCCAGCAACTCGGACAGGCGGTCGGCCACCGGACGGAGCGAGTACGCGTCATCCCAGCGCCCCTTCGGCCGCCCGAGGTGCGAGACCAGGATGACGCGCGCGCCGCGTTCGGTGAGGTACCGCAGCGTCGGCAGCGTGGCCTGGATGCGCGTGTCGTCCGCGACACGGCCGTCCTCGAGCGGGACGTTGTAGTCCACGCGCACGAGCACGCGCCGGCTGCGGAGCGCGCTGTCTGGCAAGTCGCGAACGGAGAGTGTCCTCACGTGGAGCCTCTTGTCGGTTGCAGCGATGCCGCCGCGCCGCGCGCGGCGGTCCCGAACGCGCGTCAACGTATCAGCGCGCAGCGTGCCGATCAAGCGAGGCGCCGGTGCGCCACGGGCGCCAGTCCCCGGGTCGCCCGCACGGCAGGATGCGCGCCCGGCGATCCCGGGCCGGAGCCCGTTGGTCTGCCGGATGGGGTCAGCCTTCCGCCACGAACGGCACCAGCGCGGCCAGCAGCTCTTCCGGCGCCTCCCAGTTGGGCGAGTGCCCGGCCCCTCGGATGCGGACGAACGCTGAACGAGGGATGAGCGCTGCGGCGCGCTCGCCGTGGGCGGCCGGGAGGAAGCGGTCCTCCGCGCCCCAGACGACGAGCGTCGGCGCGTGGAGCGCGGCGAGCTCCTCATCCCCCAAGACCTCGCGCTGGCCTCCGAGGTCGCAGAACCGGGCGACGGCCGCCGCGAGCAACCGGGCGTCCCCCGTGCGGGCGGACCAGAAGAGGTAGTCCACCAGGGCGGCGGCGTGCTCGCGCGGGAGGGGGCGGCTCGTCAACACGTGATCCAGCAGCCAGCGCGTCCCCGGCCGGCTCGGCTTCAGGACCGCGGGGCCGAGCAGCGGCAGGCCGGCGAGCCGGACGAGCCCCGGCAGCTCCCGGCCGAGCCCCGCCGCGTCCAGGAGCACCAGCCGCTCCACGCGCTCGGGCCGGCGCTGGGCGAGACGCAGCGCGACGAGCCCGCCGAACGACGTGCCCACCAGGGCGTAACGCTCCACGCCGACCCGGACGAGCCAGTCGTCAACGACGCCGGCCACGTACTCGCCCAGCGGCCCGACCGGAGAGGCCGGGGCCGAAAAGCCGAACCCCGGAAGGTCCAGCGCGAGGACCCGGCACTTCCGGGACAGCGGCCCGAGGACCCGGTACCA
This sequence comes from bacterium, assembly GCA_003242735.1. Taxonomy (NCBI): domain Bacteria; species bacterium. The sequence continues at coordinate 144,923 of QGVH01000004.1, forward strand.
GTTCGCCGCGCCGCCGCTCGCGCCCTGGAGCAGCACGACTGTCGGCCCCCGGGCGCCGGCCGCCAGGTAGTGGAGCCGCGTCCCGGCCGCCTCAACCTCCCGACTCTCCGCCTCGACTCCCCCCAGCGCCAGCAGCCGCTGCATCGCCCACCAGAGCCGCGCCCGCGCCGATGACGAAGGGCCACGGCACTCGCTCTCGCCGTGGCCCTGCCGCCCGGGCCCGCCCGCCCGGCCGTTGTTGCGCCGCCGCGTCACCTCGTCGCGTGCTCTTCCGCGACCTGGACCGCGAACCGCACCGGGTCGCGGCTGCGCAGCGTGAGCTCCAGGGAGGTGTCACAGTAGCTGCAGCGGATCAACCCGACAGCGTCTCCACGGCGGATTTCCGCGCCGTCCCGGTGGCTGCAGACGGGGCAGCGGTACGTCCCGTACTGCACGTCCTCCTGTTCCGGCATGTCGCTCTCCTCCCGTGCTGGGGGTGCCAGGCCGCCCCTCGCGCGCGCCAGATGCGTGCCACCCCCTCCACACTCCGCGGCCGTGAGCCAAGGCAGCCGCGGAGCGTTCCCTCCGCCCGACGCGAGAGACCGGATCGGAGCGGCGGGGCTATCCTCCCGCTCGGCCGTTACATACGCTCCGCGATGTAACGCGCCAGCTCAACACACCGCAGGGAGTAGCCCCACTCGTTGTCGTACCACGCCAGCACCTTCACGAGCCGCTCCTCGACGACGAACGTCGAGAGCGCGTCCACGATCGAGCTCGCTGGGTGTCCGATGTAATCAACGCTCACCAGCGGCTCTTCCGAGACAGCGAGGATGCCCTTGAGGTTGGTCCGCGACGCCTCGCGGAACGCGTCGTTCACCGCGTCCACGCTCGTGGCCTTCTCGACCTCGGCCGTGAGGTCTACGACCGAGACGTCCGGCGTGGGCACGCGCATGGCAATGCCGTCGATCTTCCCCTTGACCTCGGGGATCACCAGCCCCGTCGCCTTGGCCGCGCCGGTGGTGGTGGGGATGATGGACATCGCCGCAGCCCGCGCCCGGCGCAGGTCCTTGTGCGGCAGGTCCAGGATCCGCTGGTCGTTGGTGTAGGAGTGGACCGTGTTCATGAGGCCGCGCCGGAAGCCGAACCGGTCCAGCAGCACCTTGACCACCGGGGCGAGGGCGTTGGTGGTGCAGCTCGCGTTGCTGATCACGTGGTGCCGGGACGGGTCGTACTTCTCGTGGTTGACGCCCAGCACGATGGTGATGTCCTCACCCTTGGCGGGCGCGGTGATGATGACCTTGCGTGCCCCTGCCTCGAGGTGCTTCTCGGCGTCCTCGCGTGCCGTGAAACGGCCCGTCGCCTCGAAGACGATGTCCACCTCGAGATCCTTCCAAGGCAGGTTGGCGGGATCCTTCTCCGCCGTCACGCGGATCTCGTCGCCATCGACCTTGAGCCCGCCCTCGACCACCTCCACCTCGCCCGGGTACTTCCCGTGGACGGAGTCGTAGCGGAGCAGATGCGCGAGGGTCTCGCTGTCCGTGATGTCGTTGATCGCGACGAAGTCGAGATCTACACCGTGCTTCTTCGCGGCGCGCAGGATGTTGCGGCCGATCCGACCGAAGCCGTTGATTGCCACACGTGTCGCCACGGGGACCTCCCGAGATCAGGTTTGCAGCAAGCGCCGCCCATCGAGCGCGCGGGCGAACGTCAGCACGCTGACGGCCCGTGCGCCGGCCGCGACCAGCGTGGCGCCGCACTCGAGTGTGGTGGCGCCCGTCGTCAGCACATCGTCCACGAGCAGCAGATGGCGGCCCCTGAGGGCAGCCTTCAAGTCTCCGGCCACACGGAACGATCCAGCCACGTTAGCCCGTCGCGCAGCCGGCTGCAAGGTGGTCTGGCTGGCGGACGCGGAGACACGCTCGAGTGCGGGCAACACGGTGCGACCCGTGTACGCGGCGAAGGCGCGGGCCAGGAGCTCCGCCTGGTTGTATCCGCGCTCGCGCATGCGGCGCCGCGTCGTGGGGACGGGAACGACGGGCAGCGGCGGTTCGTCAGGGGTGACCGGAAGGTGGACCGCGGCCATCGCTTCCGCCATGGGCCCGGCCAGGGCGCGCCAGCCGCGATACTTGAGCTGATGGACGAGCCGGTCCGCCGGCGGGTGCAGCAAGCAGGCGGAGCGTGCCCAGCGGAGCCAGGCGGGCCAGTCCTCGCACTCGCTGCACACCGGCCCCGGCGCCCGGCCGGTCCGCAGCGCCGGCGCGCCGCAGCGCGGGCAGTAGGGCGGCGGGATCGGTCGCAGCCGGGTCCGGCAGCGTGCGCAGATGAGCCGGCGTGCCGGCTCGCCCCGGCTGGGCTGGTCGCAGCCCAGGCAGACCGGCGCGAACACCAGGTCGAGCAGGCCTGCAGCGAGACGGCGGATGAAGCCCGATACCGCGTTGTCCACCCTGACTGCCTCCCTGCGCGGTGCGCCGGCGCCGCGCGCTGCGCGGCGGAGTCCCGTGCGTCGGTCAGGCGCAGGATGACGTTGCAGGTGAGAAAACGCCATGGCCGGGGGAGACGCCCCGCGCGGCGCGGCGAGCCACCCTGCGGCCGGGCGCGGCTCGTGGCCCACGGGGGCGCCCGGCCCACGGCCCGTTCGCGCCGGGGCCCGCGAGATGCCTGCGGCCCGATCAGCGAACGACGCCCGCCAGGGCCGCGCGCATCGCGGCGACGGGCGCAGGGAGGCCCCACCAGCGCTCGAACGCGGCGGCGCCCTGGGCGATTAGCATTGGGATGCCGTCCACGGCGGGGATGCCGAGGGCGCGCGCGCTGGCGACCCAGGGCGTCGGCTCGGCGCCGTACACCATGTCCAGGACGGCGCCCACGGAGCGGAGCGTGGTCAGGTCGAGCGGCAGCGGGTCGCCGGGTCGGAGGCCGAGCGGCGTCGCGTTCACCACGAGGTCGAAGTCCTGGCCGCGAACGTCCTCGGGATCCGTCGCCGTGCGGACCGTGAGTCGGCTGCCGCCGAACCGTTCTCTCAACTCCGCTGCCCGCGACGGCGTACGCGCGAGCACGGTCACGGCCGCGCCGCCCTCCTCCTCCAGCGCCGCGAGGGCGGCGCGCGCCGCGCCGCCCGCGCCCAGGAGCAGCACGCGCGCGCCCGCCATCGTCGGCATGAGTTCTCGCGCCGCGGCGCGGAACCCGGCCACGTCCGTGTTGTCGCCGCAGAGGACTCCCGCCTCGGACCAGAACGTGTTGCACGCCCCGGTGCGCACCGCAGCCGCCGCCGCGCGGTCCAGGACACGGCGCGCCGCCTCCTTGTGCGGGACCGTCACGTTGCCGCCGCCTCCGGCGAGGGCGATGCCGCGCATCACGCCGGGCAGCGTCTCCGCCGTGCATCGCAGCGCAACGTAGACGCCGTCCAGGCCGGCCGCGCGGAACGCGGCGTTCTGGATCGTCGGCGAAAGGGAATGGGCGACGGGGTCGCCGAGGACGGCGAAGAGGCGGGTCGAGGCCGAGACCTGCATCACGGCGCCAGGATCGGGGTCAGGCGGTCGAACACGCCGACCACGGCTTCCCGCAGCTGGTCGAACGTGCGGCGATAGGCCTCTGCGTCCTCGCCGAACGGGTCCTCGATGGGGGCGCCGCGGCCTTCCCCTTCGATGAAGTCCGTCACGAGCGCCACCTTGTCGGCGCCGCCGAGCTCCGCGATGCCGATGATCTGCGAGGCGCTCATGGCGAGCACGAGGTCGGCCCACTCGATGAGCTCGCGGGTCAGCGGCCGTGCGGTGTGCTTCGAGAGGTCGAGGCCCCGCTCCGCCGCCACCTGCACCGCACCGGCGGATGCGGGCACGCCCGGGGCGGCGGCCACACCGGCGGACTCCACGGCGACGTGCTTCCATGCCCGGCGTGCCGCCTCGTCACGGGCGATCACCATCGCCAGCGGGCTGCGGCACGTGTTGCCCGTGCACACGAAGAGGAGGTTGTACGTCGTCGGGCGGCCCTGGTCGGTCGCGTGTTCAGCCGAGCTCATCGATCTCGCCTACCACCTTTCGCAGTTCGTCCACGGACACCGCGCCGGCGCGCAAGAGTCGCGGCCGCCCGCCGGTGACCGCCAGCACGGTGGACGGTGGGGACGGCGGCAGCGGCCCGGCGTCCAGGATCCAGACCGGCTCGCCGGGGGCGAGCGCCTCGAGCACGGCGCCGACGTCCTCGGCCGTCGAGGCGGGCGGCTCGCCCGGCAGGTTCGCGCTGGTCGAGGTGATCGGCTCTCCCAGCTCCCGGAGCACCGCCCGCACCGCCGGGTGCGGCGACGCCCGGATCGCCACCGTGCCACCCTCCCCCGTGACCTCGGGCGGATAGTTCCCGCCCGTCACGCGGAGCACCAGCGTGAGCGGTCCGGGCCAGAACGCCTCGGCGAGCCGCTCCGCCTCCTCCGTCCACTCCAGGCCCGGGGCATCCCGCGCATCACGAACCAGCAGCAGGAACGGGCGCGGGGCGCCGCGCCGCTTCAGCCGGGCGAGCCGGGCCAGCGCGTCCGGGCGGAGCGCGCACCCGAGCCCGTAGACCGTCTCGGTCGGGTGCGCGACCAGCCCACCATCCCGCAGGTACACGGCAACGCGGGCTGCGTGCCGCTCGCGGTCCTCGTCGTTCCGGAACGGGATCCAGGTGTGTGCGCTCACGTCCGGCTCCCGGCGCCGACGTCAGGAGGATTCCACGACTCGCGCCCGGTGCGCGGCCCGCCGGGCGGCCAGCACCGCTTCCGCCAGCTCCAGGTCGGCCGCCGTCGTCACCTTGATGTTCGCGCGGGACCCCTCGACCACCACCACCGTGCCGCCGTAGTGCTCGACCAGGGCCGCGTCGTCCGTGGCGGTGACGCCGTCCCGGGCCGCGCGGCGGTAGGCGTCCAGGATCATGGCGCGCGGGAACGCCTGCGGCGTGAGCGCGTGCCAGAGGCCGTCCCGCTTCCGCGTCTCGACCACGGTACGGCCCGCGTCCACGTACTTCAGCGTGTCCACGACCGGCACGGCGACGACGGCGCCGACGCCCTGCGCCGCCGCGGCGATGGCGCGCTCCACCTCTGCGGCGGAGACGAGCGGCCGCGCCGCATCGTGGATGAGCACGACGTCCGCGTCGCCGGGCACCGCCTCGAGCCCGTTGCGCACGGAGTCGCCCCGTTCGGCGCCGCCGGCGACCACCCGGATGCGCGGGTCGAGCGTGGTGAGCCACTCCGGCGGTCGCTGTGCCTCTTGCGGCGCGAGGGCGACGATCACCTGCACCACCGCCGGGTGCGCGAGGAACGGCCGCAGGGCGTGCAGGAGCATCGGCTCGCCGGCGAGCTCGATGAGCGGCTTGCGCACGCCGCCCATGCGTCGGCCCGCGCCTGCGGCGGGCAGCACGGCCACCGCCCGGACGCTCATCGGAACAGCAGGTCGAGGAGCGTGCGCACGTCCGGGACGGGCACGACGTCGATCCCCCGGGGCGCCTCGGCGGGGACGCCACGGCGTGGCACGTACGCCCGGCGGAAGCCCATCCGCGCCGCCTCGCCGAGCCGCCGCTCGATTTGCGCCACCGGCCGCAGCTCGCCGCCCAACCCCACCTCGCCGACGAACACCGCATCGCCCGGCACCACCCGGTCGAACACGCTGGAGGCGATCGCGGCGGCCAGCGCAAGGTCGCCGGCGGGCTCCGCCAGCCGCACGCCCCCGACCACGTTCAGGAAGACGTCGAGCTGGCCAAACGCGATGCCCGCCCGCTTCTCCAGCACGGCCAGCAACAACGCGAGCCGTTGCCGGTCGAAGCCCGTGGCCACCCGCTGCGGCGTGGCGTAGCTCGCGCGCGCACACAGCGCCTGAACTTCCACGAGGAGCGGCCGTGTGCCTTCCATGGTCGCCACGACCGCTGAGCCGCTCACGCCTTCCGTTCGCTCGCCCAGGAACAGCTCCGAGGGGTTCGGCACCGGCACGAGACCCGTGGGCGTCATGCGGAACACGCCGATCTCGTCCACGCCCCCGAACCGGTTCTTCGTGGCACGCAGCACGCGGGAATCCAGTCCAGCGCCGCCCTCGAAGTACAGGACGGTGTCCACGATGTGCTCGAGCGTCTTGGGGCCCGCGACCAGACCGCCCTTGGTCACGTGGCCCACCAGGAACACCGTGACGCCCGTTTCCTTGGCGAACCGCTGGAGCCGCGCCGCACACTCCCGCACCTGGGTCACGTTCCCCGGCGCGCCGTCGAGCTCCGGCGTGTAGACCGTCTGGATCGAGTCGATGAAGAGCGCAGCGGGTCCACGCGCCGCGGCGTGCTCGAGGATGGCATCCAGATCGGTCTCGGCGAGGAACGTCACGTCGCCGGTGCCGTTGCCGAGGCGGTCCGCGCGCATCCGCACCTGTGCAGCGCTCTCCTCGCCGGAGACGTACAGCGCGGCGCGCCCATCACGTTCGAGGCGCGCAGCGACCTGGAGCAGCAGCGTGCTCTTGCCGATGCCCGGCTCGCCGCCGATCAGGACCAACGAGCCCGGAACGATCCCTCCGCCGATGACGAAGTCGAACTCGTCCAGGCCCGTGCGCCAGCGCGCGCTGTCCTCGGCCGCGACTTCGTTGAGCCGACGCGGCACGGCTCGGCTCGCGGCGTCGTCGCCGCGCCCGGCAAGCGACCGCCCCGCGCCCTGACGGCGACGCGGCCGGCCTCGCGCCGTCGGCTCCTCCACGAGCGTGTTCCACGCCCCGCAGGCCGGGCACTGCCCCTGCCACCGCGGCGTCTCGTTCCCGCACTCGGTGCAGAAGAAGGCGGTCTTGACCTTGGCCATATGTGCTGATGGTACCCCTCGCACCGTGAGGGGTTACGCCGGGCGCGGCGAAACGGCGGGGCCGCGGGCGGGCGTCAGGGGGCCTCGCGGTGGGTGAACGACTCGAACCGGGTGCACTCCTTGCGGAAGTACAGCTCGATGATGCCGGTCGGCCCGTTGCGCTGCTTGCCGATGATCAGCTCCGCCCTGCCTTCGAGCCCCTTCTCCTGCGCCTCGGCGGGTGAAACGTAATACTCCGGCCGGTACAGGAACATGACCAGATCGGCATCCTGCTCGAGCGATCCGGACTCGCGCAGGTCGGAGAGCTGGGGCCGGTGGTCGGCGCGCTGCTCCGGCGCACGCGAGAGCTGCGAGAGCGCGAGGATCGGCACGGAGAGCTCCTTGGCGAGCGCCTTGAGACCACGGCTGATCTCGCTCACCTCCTGTTGCCGGTTCTCCGCACGCCCCGTCGCGTGCATGAGCTGGATGTAGTCCACGATGATCAGGCCCAGCTCCGGCTGGTCGGCCTTCAGCCGGCGGGCCTTCGCGCGCATCTCGAGCACGCTCAGCGCGCCCGAGTCGTCGATCCAGATCGGGGCGCTGTTGAGGTGTCCCGCCGCCTGCGCCAGTCGCACGTAGTCGTCGTCCGTCAGGCGGCCACGAAGCAGCCGGCTCAGGTCCACCAGCGCTTCCGCGCAGAGCATGCGCTGCACGATCTGCTCCCGAGACATCTCCAGCGAGAACACCGCGACGGGGACCTGGTGCACGATGGCGGCGTGCAGCGCGACGCCGGTGACGAACGCCGTCTTCCCCATGCTCGGGCGCGCGGCGAGGATGATGAGATCGCCTTTCTGGAAGCCGCCCGTCATGTCGTCGAGGTCCGGGAACCCCGTCGGCACGCCGGTGACGCCGCCCGCGGCGCTCTGGATCGCCTCGATACGCTCGAAGGCGTCGTAGAGGATCTTCTTGATCCAGACGAAGCCTTCCCGGTCGTGCGCTTGCGCCACCTGGAAGATCCGCTGCTCCGCTTCGTCCAGGACCTGTTCGACGGTCTTGTCCCCGGACTCGTACGCGTCGCGGATGATCTGAGATGCGGCATCGATGAGCCGTCGCAGCACCGCGCGCTCGCGTACGATGCGCGCGTGGTACTCGATGTTCGCGGCCGTCGGCACGGCGTCCAGCAGCTCGGCCAGGTAGGCCATGCCGCCGACCAGTTCGAGTTCGTCGTTCTTCTTGAGCTCTTCGCCGACGGTGATCGGGTCGATGACCTGACCGCGCTGGAAGAGGCGCGCCATCGCGCGGAAGATGCGCCGGTGCGCCTCCCGGTAGAACATGGAGTCGTCGACGATCTCGACGGCCTTGGGCACCGCGTCGCCGTCGATGAGCATGCCGCCCAGCACCGCCACCTCGGCCTCCGGCGCGTACGGCGGATGGCGGTCCGGTGGCGGCTGGAGCGCCACGCCGCCGCCGGCCGTGCTGCTACGCGCCCCCGATCCAACGTCACGCCTCTCCATCGACGACCTGTCGCAAGAGCTGGAAGTCCTGCCACGCCGCGCGCACCCGCTCCGGGCTGCGCAGGAGGTACGCGGGATGATACGTCACCACGACCGGGATGCTTCCCCGCCGGTGGACGCGACCGCGCAACGTGGTGATGCCGTGGGTCTCGCCCACCAGCGTCTGCGCCGCGAACGCGCCGACCGCGAGCAGCGCACGCGGCGCGATCAGCTCGATCTGCTGCTCGAGGAACGGCGCGCAGGATGCGATCTCGTCCGGCTGCGGATCCCGGTTCCCCGGCGGGCGGCACTTGAGCACGTTGCAGATGTAGACCCGCTCACGCGGGAAGCCCGCGCTCGCCAGGAGCCGGTCGAGCAGCTTCCCGGCCGGCCCGACGAACGGCCGGCCGCTCCGGTCCTCTTCCGCTCCCGGCGCCTCGCCGACCACCACGACCTCCGCGCTCGCCGGGCCCTCGCCGAAGACGACCGTGCGACGGCTCGCATGCAACCGGCAGCGGGTGCACGCGAGCGCTCCGGCCCGCACGCGCTCCAGCGCCGAGGCCGGCGCGGCCGGCGCTGGAGCGGCCCCGGGCGTTGCCGCCGCCGCACGCGCCGCGTCGGGCACCGCCGCGCCCCGGCGCCCCGCCGCCAGCGCGAGCGCCTCTCCACGCGTCAGCGTCTCCAGGAACAGGGAGTCTTCCCCGAGCTCGCGGCGCTGGCGCAGGTACCGGGCCAGCAGCTCCCGGACGGCGCTCATGGCCGGGGCCCGAGCAGGGCGGCGACGCGATCGAGCAGCGCCTCGGCCACGTCGTGCTTGGACATGAGCGGCAGCGCCTCCTCGCCGCCGCTGCGGTCGAGGATCACGACCCGATTCGTCTCCACCTCGAACCCCGCGCCCGGCTCCGTCGCGTCGTTCAACACGATGAGGTCCAGCCCCTTCGCTTCCAGCTTCGCGCGTGCGTTGCTCAGCGCGTCGTGGGTCTCGAGGGCGAAGCCCACCGTCACCAGGCCCGCGGGCCGGGCATCCAGCGTCGAGCGGAGCACGTCCGGCGCGGGCTCCAGCGCGATCGCGCCGGGCGCTTCCTTCCGCTTGATCTTCCGCTCGGCGGCGCGAACGGGACGGAAGTCCGCCACGGCGGCGGCCATGATCAGTACATCGGCGGTCGGCAACGCGCCGCGGACGGCATTGGCCATCTCTTCCGCCGTCTCCACGCGCACGACGTCGACGCCGACCGGCGGCTCCAGCGCAGAAGGCCCCGTGATGAGGATGACCCGCGCGCCCCGGCGCCAGGCGGAGCCGGCGATCGCGTACCCCATCCGCCCGGACGACCGGTTCGAGAGGAACCGGACCGGGTCCACCGGCTCGCGGGTCGGGCCGGCCGTGACGACCACCGTCCGGCCGGTGAACGGCGTTTCGCCCGCCAACGCGCGGCCGACATGCTCCACGATGGTGGCCGGCTCCTCCATCCGCCCCGGCCCCGAGCCCTCGCCGTACGCGAGCCGCCCCTCCGCCGGGCCCACGATGCGGTAACCCAGCCGCCGGAGACGCCGGACGTTGGCGCGCGTCTGCGGGTGCGCCCACATCCGGTCGTTCATTGCCGGGCACAAGAGGACGGGAGCGGTGGTGGCAAGGAGGATGGCGGTCAGCATGTCGTCGGCGCGCCCCGCCGCCGCGCGCGCCAGGAAGTCCGCGGTCGCCGGCGCCACGCACACCACATCCGCCTCGCGGGCCAGCCGGATGTGGCCCAACGCGTGGCCGGGATCCAGAATGTCGCCAACGACGGGGCGCCCGGTGAGCGCTTCGAACGTGATCGGGCCGACGAACTCGCGCGCCGCGCGGGTCAGCACCACGTCCACGGAGGCGCCCAGCTCGGTCAGATCACGCGCGAGCTGTGCGGCCTTGTAGGCCGCGATCCCGCCCGTCACACCGAGAACGACGCGGCGCCCCTCCCAGGGGCGCCGCGGAGCGAGCGCCCCGGGCATCGGAGGTTACGCGCTCTTACGGCGCCGCTTGATCAGACGGAACTCGATCTCCCCGTTGACCAGCGCTTCCAGCGCACGCGTCGTGAGCTTCTTTTCGAGGCCGGCGGGGACTGCCTCCCGCGGCAGCGCGTTCAGCTCACGCGCGTACTTGGCGGCAACGAGGACGCCGAGATACTTGCTGCCCGCGTGGCGGGCCACCTCGGAAGGCGTGAAGACACGCATCTACCGACTCCTTTCCAGGATCTCTCCCAGTTCCTTCTCGAGTCGCTCCAGCTCCGCGGCCAGGTTGTCCAGCCGCGGAACCCTGTGTTCTTCCCCCGCGACCACCGCCTCGAGCGCCGCGAGCGCCCGATCGAAGTCGTCGTTCACGATGACGTAATCGAACTCGGGGGCGGCGCTCAACTCCTGGCGGGCGTTGGCCAGCCGCCGGAGCCGGTCCTCCGCACTCTCACTACCCCGCCGCGCCAGCCGGCGGTTCAACTCCTCACCGCTCGGCGGCAGGATGAACACCAGCACGGCCGCAGGGTAGGTACGGCGCACCTGCCGCGCACCCTGCACATCGATGTCCAGGACGGGCGTTCTGCCGCGCGCCAGCGCACCCTCGACCTCGCTACGGGGCGTGCCGTAGCGCCGTCCGTGCACCACCGCCCACTCGAGCAGCTCTCCGGCCGCCACCATGCGGTCGAACTCGGCATCGGTGACGAACCAATAGTCCTTGCCGCTCTGCTCGAGCGGCCTGGGGGGACGCGTCGTCGCGGACACGGAGAACACCAGATCCTCGTGCCGCTCGACCAGCGCCCGCGCCAGGCTCGTCTTCCCCGCCCCGCTCGGCGCCGCGATCACCAGCGGGAACGGCCGGCTCCGCACGCTCACTCCACGTTCTCGATCTGCTCGCGGAGGCGTTCGATCTCGTTCTTGATCGTGACCACCTCGTGCTCGATCGCGGCGTCGTTCGCCTTCGAGCCGATGGTGTTGGCCTCGCGGTGCATCTCCTGCGCCAGGAAGCCCAGCCGCTTGCCGACCGGCTCGCCGCCCGGCTCCGCCATGAGCTGCCGGAACAGCTCGATGTGCGAACGCAGGCGGACCGTCTCCTCACTGATGTCCCACCGCTCGGCCAGGTAGGCGATCTCTCGCGCCAACCGCTCCTCGTCCACCTCGACGTCCTGCGCGAGCTCCGCGACCGCACGCCGCAGGCGGTCCCGCTCCGCCAGCAGACGCGCCGGCGCCCGCTCGACCACACGCTCCAGCGCCGCGCCGATCGCCTCGAGCCGCGCCTCGAGGTCGGCCTGCAGGCGCCGTCCCTCTTCCTCCCGCATCGCCAGGCACGCGCGCGCCGCCGCCACCGTCACCTCCCGGAGGGCGTCCACCGGCACCTCCGCCGCCTCGGTCTCCCGCGGCACGATGAGGTCGCTGAACCGGCTGACCAGGGCGATGTCCACCTCGCCCGGCAACTGCAGCCGCTCCTTGAGCGTCTGCAACGCCCGCACGTACTGGCGCGCCCGCGCCTCGTCCACCCCCAGCACAGGCCCCTCCCCGTCCGCGTCCGGCCGCTCGAGCCGCAGCGTCAGCGTGACATGCCCACGCGGCAGAACGGCGCGCAGCCACTCCCGCACCTGCAACTCGTAGCGGTCCAGCGCTGGCGGCAGCCGCACGCTGGCGACGAAATAGCGATGATTGACGGTCTTGACTTCCGCCCGGAGTCGGCCGGCCGGCGTGTCCAGCTCTGCCTGGCCGAAGCCCGTCATGCTGCGGACCATTCGCCCTCCCCGCGGGTGCTAATTCTACCCGGCCGCCCCGCCCGGGTCAACGCGGCGCCGCGGTCCTGGACACCCGGCGATCCCGTCAGTCCAGGAAGTGCCACTTCACCCCGTAGAAGAGGCGCTGGCCCGGCAACTCGCGACCCGGCACGTCCCACAGCCCCGGCCGGTTCGTCAGGTTCTCCCACCGGATGAACGCCCGGACATCCTTGATCCGGAGCTGGAAGTAGAAGTCCAACGTGGTGGCTGCGGGCGCGATCTCGACGATCAGCGGCGAGGCCGTTCCGTCCGGGTTCGACGCGCCGCCGGTGCCCCCTGCGGCCTCGCGGACGAACCCTGGGACCGGCATGGCGCCGCGGTGGCGGGCCTCCAGGCGTGCCAGCAGCTCGAGGTTCCCGCTGCGCAGGGGCACGGCGTGGAGCGCCAGGCCGACGCGGCCGGTCTCCTCGGGGAGGTAGATCCACGTCGCCTCTCCGCGCCACCGCGCGTAGGCGCCCTCGAGGGTGAGGATCTTCCAGGGCGTGGGGATCCTCGCCGCGAGCTCCAGCCCTTCGGCGCGGCCGCCGGGGAACAGCCGGGTGGGCTGGCCGAGCGCCACGGCGGGATCGGGCACGGCCTCCGCCTCCAGGACCACGCCTGCCGCGGACAGGGCCAGGCGGCCGTACGTGGCCTCGAGGCCGGCGCGGTACCCGGACCGGTCGGTGAGGATCGGCACGCCCGCGGAATCGGCCAGCCACGGTGTGCCGCTCTTCCCGCTGAACCACTCGCCGACGGGCCGGATCCCGAAGAACGGGCCCGCCTCGACGCGAACGGTCTGGGACGCCGCGAGCTGCCCTTCTCGCCAGTCGGCGAGCCGGAGAGACCCGTCGAGCGCGAGGGCGCGCCCCAGTGTCAAACCGGCCGAGATTTCGCCATCCAGGGCGGGCAGGCCCCGGGCGGTTCGTGCGCGGAGCGCTGTGGCCGCACGGAGCACGGGGCCTTGGTAGGCGGCCCGGAGCCCGGCCTGCGTGCCGGCCTCACGAACGATCAGGGTGTCGGCCAGCCCGTGGAGCGCGTCGTCCACCGATGCGTGGCCGATGTAGGCCTCCGCCGCGAGTCCCGGCGCGAGGGCCGCGCGGGTCCGGAGCACGACGTCGTCCCGCCGTCCCTCGAACCGGCCGAACGCCTCTCCCTGCCGGGTGATCGACCCCCTGCGGTACTCGACCTGGAGGCCGAATCGGCTCCCGGCGAGCGTCCACTTGGCCCAGCCGCCGAAGTTCTCCGTCGGCTCGCGGAACGCCTCGGCCGCCAGCCGTTCCACTCCCAGCCCGACCGAACCGCCGAGGAAGCGGGGGGCGAGGAACAGGCCCCGGAGCAGGTTGGTCTCGTAGTACCCGGTGCCCGCTTCAATGCGGGAATACGGCACGTTGAAGCGGGGGCTGATGGACTCCACCTCGACCCGGAGACCGCCGAGCCGCCGCTCGACGCGGACGTGGCCGAGCTCCGCGAGTTCGATCCTGGAGAGGTCCAGCGCCCCGACGCCGAGCGGGTCGACGACGTAGCCGTCGAGCACGAGCTCGATGTTCCCGGCGCCCCCGAACGTTGCGGCGGTTTCCGGCAGCCCGAGGAAGCCGTAGCGGACGCCGGTGACGCCGGGGATCCGCTCCAGCAGCTCGGTGAGGGTCAGCGCGCCGCTGGCGAGGAGCTCCGTCTGGTCCCACGTCCAGACGCCGGCCTCGCCGTCGCGCCTCGCCCCGGCATGGAGCCGTGGGAGCTGGGGGATCGGCGATGTGTCCGGCGGTGTGGGCGCGGGCCGGGCGAGCGTGTCCGCCGCGAGCGCCACGCTGTCCTGGGGCTGGACGGCCGTGTCCGGCCGGACGACCGTGTCGGTCCGGGGGATGGAGCGGCGGCTGGGCGGGCGCGGCGGGTCCTGGGCGTGGGCGGGCGCAGGCCCGAGAAGCGCCGCCCACACGAGGAGCAACGTGCCGAAGACCGGGAAGCGGAGGCCGTCGCGACGGTGGGGAGCGATGATCATGCGACGCCGGCCCGGGTCCGGACCCACTCGACGAGCAACCGGGTCGGCACGCCGGTCGGGCCTTTGCGGAGGTACGGCGGCACCTCGTCCCGGTAGGCGGTCCCTGCGATGTCCAGGTGCGCCCACGGGTAGTCGCTCGCGAACTCCTTGAGGAACAGGCCCGCGGTGATGGTGCCCGCCGGCCGGCCGCCGGTGTTCTTCAGGTCCGCCACTTCGCTGTCGAGCTGGGGGCGGTACTCGTCCCACAACGGCAGTTGCCAGCAGCGCTCGCCCGTGCGCTCGCCGGCCTCGCGGATGCTGGCCACCAGCGCATCATCGTTCCCCATCAGCCCGATCGCGTGGTGGCCGAGCGCGATGGCGCAGGCGCCGGTCAACGTCGCTGCATCCACCACCGCCGCAGGCCTGTAGCGGCGGGCGTAGGACAGCGCGTCCGCCAGCAGCAGCCGCCCCTCCGCATCCGTGTTCACGACCTCCACGGTCTTGCCCAGGTGGGTGCGGATGACGTCACCCGGCTTCAGCGCCGTGCCGGAGGGCAGGTTCTCGGAGGATGGGATCAGGCCCACCGCGTTGACCGGGAGTTCGAGTTCGGCGATGGCGCTCAGCGCGCCCAGGACCGCGGCGGCGCCGGACATGTCGTACTTCATGTCCTCCATGTTCTGCGCCGGCTTGAGCGAGATGCCGCCCGAGTCGAACGTGACGCCCTTGCCCACCAGCACCAGCGGCGCGACCCCTTCGCCGCCGCGGCTGTACTCCAGAATGATGAAACGCGGCTCTTCCTGGGTGCCTCGCGCCACCGCCAGCAGGCCGCCCATCCCTTCCGCCTCGATGGCCGCCCGGTCCAGCACCGTGACGGAGAGGCCGTGGGCATGGCCGAGCTCTTCCGCGACGCCCGCCAGGTACGTCGGCGTTGCGAGGTTGGAGGGGCGCGCGGCGAGCTCGCGCGCCAGGTTCTCGGCGCGCGCCGCGATCTCGCCCACCCGCGCCCCGCGTTCGAGCGCGGCTCTGTCGAGCCCGCCGTCGGCGATCAGGAGCAGCGACGACACGTCCCCCCGGGGCCCACCCTCCCGCGGCCGGGTCCGGAGCTCGCGGAACTCCCAGGCCGCCAGCACGACCCCTTCCGCGGCTGCCTGCGCCAGCCGCGCGGCGTCCAGCCCCGTTCCGACCGGCAGCACGACGCCCAGGCCCGGCGCTCCGAGGCGCTGGGCCTGCCGGACCGCGACGCCGGCGGCGCGGCGCAGCCGTTCCGCGTCGAACTGCTGGCGCGGCCCCAGCCCTACCAGCAGCACGCGCTCCGCCTGGACCTCGCCTTCCCGGGGGTACAGCACCGCGACGTCGTCGTTGCGACCGGTGAAGTCGCCCCGGCCGACGACGGCGCGGATCGCGCCCCCCATGCGGGCGTCCACCTCCGCGGCGGCCCCCGCCGGCTGCGCCTCGCCCTCGAACCACGGGAGCACGAGGAGCGCGACCCCCGCCTGGACCGCCGGCGCATCCGTGACCGAGATGCTGACTCGCTGCATAGGCGTGCCGTTCTACAACGGCGCCGGCAGAAAGGATCCGACCCCGACAGCGCCGCTCACAGGTTGGCGATGATCGCGTCCGCGAACGCCGACGTGGACACCTCGCGCGCCCCCTCCATCTGCCGCGCCAGGTCGTACGTCACCGTCCGCGCCTGGATCGCCCGCTCGAGCCCGCGGACCACCAGCGCCGCGGCTTCGTCCCAGCCCATGTGCTCGAGCATCATCACGCCGGACAGGATCAGCGAGCCCGGGTTGACCTTGTCCAGCCCCGCATACTTGGGCGCCGTGCCGTGTGTCGCCTCGAACAGCGCCACCTCCTCGCCGACGTTGGCCCCGGGCGCCATCCCCAGCCCGCCGACCTGCGCGGCGGCGGCGTCGGAGAGGTAGTCGCCGTTGAGGTTCGGCGTCGCGATCACCGAGTACTCCTCCGGGCGCAGCAGGAGCTGCTGGAACATCGCGTCCGCGATCCGGTCCTTGATCACCACGCGCCCACCCGGATCGCCGCCCGCCAGCTCCGACTCCGGGACCGTCTGCGCGCCGAAGCGCTCGCGCGCCACCTCGTAGCCCCAGTCCCGGAACGCGCCCTCCGTGTACTTCATGATGTTGCCCTTGTGCACGAGCGTCACGGACGGGCGCTTGCGCTGGATCGCGTAGCGGATCGCCGCCGCGATGAGCCTCTTGGAGCCGAACTCGCTCATCGGCTTGATCCCGAACGCGCTGCCCTCGCGCGTCTTCACACCCATCTCTTCGTCCAGGAACCGCCAGACCCGCGCCGCCTCGACGCTCCCGGCCGGCCACTCGATCCCCGCATACACGTCTTCCGTGTTCTCGCGGAAGATCACCACGTCCACCTTCTCGGGCTCACGCACCGGCGAGGGCACACCGGGGATGTAGCGCACGGGGCGGATGCACGCGTACAGGTCCAGGACCTGCCGCAGCGTCACGTTGAGCGAACGGATGCCGCCGCCCACCGGCGTCGTGAGCGGGCCCTTGATGCCGACCCTGAACGCCCGCAGCGCGTCCAGCGTCTCATCGGGCAGCCACTCGCCGGTCACCCGATAGGCCTTCTCGCCCGCGTAGATCTCCATCCACTCGATCCGGCGCTGGCCGTCGTACGCCTTCTCGACCGCCGCGTCCAGGACGCGGCGCGTCGCGCGCCAGATGTCCGGCCCGGTGCCGTCTCCTTCGATGAAGGGGATGATCGGACGGTCCGGCACGACGAGCTTGCCGGCCTCGAGCGTGATCGGCTCGCCCCGCTCGGGGATGCGCGCGAAGCGGTAGTCGCTGCCCATGGGTCTAACCTCTCTGCTGGATCGGCACGACCTTCTTGCCCAGCGGCCCGACGTACGTGGCCTGCGGCCGGATCAGCCGGTTGTTCCGGAGCTGCTCGATCATGTGCGCCGTCCACCCCGGTGTCCTCGCGATGGCGAAGACGTTCGTGAACATGTCCGTCGGGATGCCGAGGGTGTAGTAGACGGACGCGCTGTAGAAGTCCACGTTGGGATAGATCTTCTTGCCGCGCCGGTCCATCTCCTCGCGCATCACGCTCTCGATCCGGCTCGCGATGTCGAGCCAGCGGGTGTCCCCGCCCTGCGCCGCGAGCTGCGCGGCGAGCGACCGCAGAATGGGCGCGCGCGGGTCCACGGCGCGGTAGACGCGGTGCCCGAAGCCCATGATCCGTTCGCCGCGCGCGAGCGCGTCCCGGACCCACGGCTCCGCCCGCTCCGGCTCTCCGATCTCGAGCAGCATCTGCATCACCCGCTCGTTGGCGCCGCCGTGGAGGGGCCCCTTGAGCGTTGCGATGGCGGAGGTGAGGCCCGAATGGATGTCGGAGAGCGTGGCGACCGTCACCCGCGCAGCGAAGGTGGAGGCGTTCATGCCGTGCTCCGCGTGGAGCGTGAACGCCACGTCCATCGTCCGCGCCCGCAAGTCGTCCGGGAGCTCGCCGGTCAGCATGTACAGGAAGTTGGCGGCGTGCCCCAGCCCTTCCCGCGGCGGGAGCGGCTCCTGCCCGTTCCTGATCCGCTGCCACGCCGCGGTCAACGTCGGCATCTGGGCGATCAGCCGGATCGCTTTGCGGAAGTTCGCCTCCTCCGTCATGTCCTGGGCATCGGGGTCGAAGCCCGCGAGCGCAGACGCCGCCGTGCGCAGCACCGCCATCGGATGCATGTCCCGCGGGAGCACACGCATCAGGTCCAGGACCGCCGGAGGAACCGCACGTCCGTTCTCGAGCTGACGGCGGAAGTCGGCGAGCTGTGCGAGGTTGGGCAGCTCACCGTAGAGCAGCAGGTAGCAGACTTCCTCGAACGTGGCGTTCTCGGCGAGGTCCCCGATCTCGTAGCCCCGATAGATGAGACGACCTTCCTCGCCGTAGATCTCGCTCAGTTGGGTATCTGCAACGACGACGCCCTCTAACCCTCGATTCGACATGAGCCCGTCCTCCAGGGCGAAGGAATGCGCGTGGAAGGCATTGCGATCCAGTGAGCCGACTCCGCACGGCAGAACAACGGGGCCGACGTCCTCCGCCATTCCCGCGGAGGAGCCAGCCCCGTGAGAATCCAGGGCGGAACGTGCGGCCGCGCGCGGAACATAAGCGGCGCCCCGAGCGGGATGCAAGGGCACCTCGGGCGGCCATCTCACGCGCGCAGCCGTGCCGAGGGGCCGGAGCCCGAGAACACCACGAAGATGTGTTCGCGCCGCCGCGGTGCACAGCGTGTGTCGCCCTTGCGAGCGCACCAGCGCGTCGTTACATTAGGTTGCCACGCCATTCCGCAGGGGTGGATGGCGTAGCGGGCCCCGTGGCGCCCTCGCTGGAGCGCTCCGGGGTTTCTCTGTCCCCTGCAGTGATCCAGGCTCGTGAAGGCGCTGCCGCCCGGTAGCGCCTTTTTCGTTCAGTCCCCGTTCGACCCGCAGCGGGAGCGCGTCATGTCTGGTCCTACCTCGCCGGTCCGCGTCAGGAGTCTCGCGGCGACCGCCTCGGGGGAGGCGGTCGAGATCAAGCGCATCCTCTTCGAAGCCCTCCGGGAGTTGTGCGCCGATCTGGGGGTCCGCGAGGGCGATCTCGTGAGATGCCGTGCCGAGACGCCGTCGCAGCTCCTCCTCGAGACGCCTGCGGGGCGGACCGTTGCCCTCGCGCGCGACTGGGCACGCTTCATCCAGGTCGTCTCTCCCGGTCCGGTCCCGGCGGCTCCGCGCCGGCTGGGCCTCGAACGGGAGACGGCGGCTGCCCGCTCGTGAGCTCGCGCGCTTGACACGCCTCCGAAGGCGGCGTATGCCTGAGCCTGTTGGCGCCGGGCGCACGGCCGCCCGGCGGACCCGCCGCCTCCGGAGGAACACCGTGCGTTCGTTCTCCCTGCTGCTCGCCCAGACGTTCCTCGCCTTCGCCCTCGCGCTTCCTCTCGCCGCGCAGGAGATCGAGCCGTATCAGACGTTGGGCATGGCCTTCGGCTGGGGCGCGGTCCGTCCGACGGGTGACAGCGGCGGACGCGGCGCTGCCGCCGACGGGGGCGGCAGCATCCAGTTCGCGCTGGACACCGATGTCCGGACGAGTCCGCGGGTATCCTTCTACGCGAGGATCGACGCGGATGCGGCCGAGGTCCGCCAGCACTTCGGCGTGAGCGGTGGCGTCCGGTTCAGGCCGATGCGCCGAGGGAGCATCCGTCCGCTGGCCGGCCTCGGCGTCGGGCTCTACTGGCTCGAGCCGAAGACGGACGTGGGCTACGCGGTGGACCGGGAGTTCCCGCTGCGTATGGAAGGGCACGTGGCTGCGGAGTGGTTCGCTGCCCCAGGACTGCGGTTCTTCCTCGAATACCGTCTGGCGGGGTCGCGCTTCAGGGCGGTCAGGCGGGGCGACGGGCCACCCTCCGGCCCCGCGCTCACCGTCTCCGACGAGGCGGTGCTGCACCTGGCACACAGCGGATGGTTTGGGCTGCGGCTGGCGCTGTTCTGAACGCCGGTCCTCCGGCCGCGCGTGGCGGCTGCCGATCAGCCACGACGATCCGCGCCCGCCGGGTCCGGGCCCGTTCCCCTTCCCTGCGCGTTCCGAGCGTCACACGGCCGCTGCGCAGCGCGTTTCACTCGCCCTGGAGCACCTCGCGGATCGCCGGCAGCACGCTTTCCAGCTCTTCGCGCGTCGCGACCAGCGGCGGCGCGAAGCGGACGACCTGCTCGTGCGTCTCCTTCGCCAGGACGCCGCGCCGCATGAGCGCCTCGCAGAACGGCCGGGCCGGGCCGGATTCACGCCGGATCACCACGCCGATGAGCAGCCCGCGCCCCCGCACCTCTGCAACGTGCGGCGACCGGATCGCGGCCAGCTCGCCCATGAACCAGGTCCCCAGCTCGTGCGCCCGCTCCGGCAGCCGTTCTTCGACGATGACGCGGAGCGACGCCCGCGCGACCGCCGCCGCCAGCGGGTTCCCGCCGAACGTGGAGCCGTGGGTGCCCGGCGTGAAGACGTCCAAGACCGGCGCATCGGCGAGCACCGCCGACACGGGGTACACGCCGCCGCCCAGCGCCTTGCCCAGGATCATCACATCGGGACGGACGTCCTCCCACTGGGACGCGAACATTCGGCCCGTGCGACCCAGGCCCGTCTGGATCTCGTCCGCGACGAGGAGCACGCCCCGTTCGCGGCAGAGCTCGGCCGCCGCGCGCAGGTACCCCTCCGGCGGCACCACTACACCCGCCTCGCCCTGGATCGGCTCCACGAGGAACGCGGCGGTGTTCGGGCCGAGCGCGTTGGCGAGCGCCTCCACGTCGCCGTAAGGCACCAGCCGGAACCCGGGCGTGAACGGGCCGAAGCCCCGCCGGTACAGCTCTTCGGATGAAAAACCGACGATGGTCGTCGTCCGGCCGTGGAAGTTCCCTTCGCAGACGACGATCTCCGCGCGCTCGGCCGGGACGCCCTTCCGCTCGTACGCCCACTTGCGCGCGGCCTTGATCGCCGTCTCCACCGCCTCCGCGCCCGTGTTCATCGGGAGCGCCTTCTCGTAGCCGGCAAGGGCGCAGAGTTCCTCGAGGAACGGGCCGAGCTGGTCGTTGTGGAACGCCCGCGAGGTCAGGGTCAGCCGTTCCGCCTGCTCGTACAGCGCAGCGAGGATGCGGGGGTGCCGGTGCCCCTGGTTCAGGGCCGAATAGGCGCTGAGCATATCGAAGTAGCGGCGACCCTCGACGTCCCAGACCCAGACGCCTTCGCCCCTCTCCAGCACCACGGGCAACGGCTCGTAGTTGTGGGCGCACCACCGCTCCGCCGTCTCCAGCGCTCGCCGGGTCCGTTCTCCAACAGCGGCATCGCCGCCATGGGGCGCGGCCCGCTCCGACGGTTGCCGCGCCTCGGCCGCTCCGCCCGCCACGTCGCCGCGCATCACGCCTCCCACTCCCCATGGCCCGGCTCGTCCGGCACGCCGCACTCCGGGCACTGGGTCGCGAGATACCGCACCCACTCGACCAATTCGTCCTCCTCGGGCAGTTGCGCCACGCCCTCCGCAGCCACGGAGTGGTAGACCAGGCCCCAACGGTCGGCGATGACCAGCGCGCTCCGGTCCGCCGGCACGTTCAGCCGCCGCAGCGCCGATCCGTCCACATCCGCGAGGACCGGGAACGGCACGCCCCCGACGCGGCCGACCAGCTCGGTCGCCTCTTCGAGCGACGAGGCGACGATCGCCAGAGGCCTGCCGGCCCAGGGTTCGAGCCGCCCGGCAGCCCGCGCGAGCCACTCCAGCTCCGCCGCGCCTTCCTCATCATCGTATCGCAGGACCACGAGCACGGGCGCGCCCCGGGCAGGGTCGCGCAAGGAGACCGGACGCCCGTCGGGAACCGCGGGGAGCGCGAGGGCGGGCAACCGTTGGCCCGGCCGGAGCGGCGCCTCGTTCAGGTCGGACGGCGTTCGCTGGACCGCCATCGTGTCGCCCTCGCGGCGCATCAGCGAGAGACCGGCTTGCCCAGCCGCTTCTCCACGTCCCGGACGGCTTGGTTCAGCCGATTGGTCGCGCCCTTGTGGTCGTCGACCGCCAGGAGCATGTAGACCCGGTCGTGCTTCTGCCGCAGCCGCTCTTCCGCCCGCTTGATCACCGGCATCACTTCATCCCACTCCCCCTCGATGACGGTGTCCATGCCGGTGACCTCGTACGGCAGGCCGGAGCGGTCGATCTCGTCAATGACCTCGGAGACCGGCTCGACCAGAGAGTCACCGCCACCCACCGGGAACATCGCGAGGCTGAACAGCATGATCCACCTCCGTTGGAAGGGCTGGGCGAGAAGTCGCTCGTGGCCGACGACTGCATGGGTACAGCGCGGGCATTTCCTGTGCCGGAGGGTGCGTATGCGCCCGGCTCCACAGGACTCCCAAGACGAAAAGGCCCGGGCGCTGTCCTGGCGCTCCGGGCCTCCATCCGCGCCCGCGGCTCCTCCGCCGCGGTGCCGCCTGACGTCTCGATGCTCATGCCGAGGGTGGGACTCGAACCCACATGGGCTTGCGCCCGCGCGATTTTGAGTCGCGTGCGTCTGCCATTCCGCCACCCCGGCGTACACTCCTAAGATAACACCTCCTCGCGCCTCACTCCAGGGCCTTGGGCGGCCCCAGCACCTCCCGCAGGATCATCGCGCGCTGCAGCTCGCTGCGCCCCCCCAGACGGAGGCGGACGGCGGGCCCGCGACGACGCGGCGCGGCCGCCGGCGCGGCGGCCGCGGCGATCTTCGCTCGGAAGGCGGCGTGCCGCTCCTCCGGGGACAGGTCCAGCACCTCCAGGGACCGGACCACCGGCTCCTCCTCGAGCGAGACCACCTCCCGGGACCCGGGGAGCGGCGGGGGCGCGGGCTCGAGATCTTCGTCCCACCCCTCCTCGTCCCAGCCGTCTGCCTCCCAACCCGCACCTTCCGCGGTCGGCGACCACTCGACCGGCTCGGCCTCCGCCGGCGTCGAGACCGGCTGCGGCGGCTGCGGAGCACTCACCGGCGCTGGCCGCCGCCTCTCTCCCGTCAGGATCTCCCAGAGGTCGTCCGGGATCATGTCCGCGGCCGAACCCGGCGCCGCGCTCTGCGGCTCCGCGTCACGCCCGGGGACGCTCGCCTCGGACTCACGCCGCTCCGGCCGCTGCCCGCTCCCTGTCCTGCCGGGCGGCTTGGGTTGCCGGCCGCCCCCCAGAACCGACCCGAGAACGCGCCAGACGATGAACAACAGGATGAGGAGCGAGCCGAAGTCCTCCACGCTCAGCTCTCCTCGACCGGGCCATCGGAGGTCCCGCCTGCGATCGCGTGGCGCATCTCCGTATCGGCCATGATGTTACGGATCCGCAGGTAGTCCATGATGCCGAGGTTGCCGCTGCGCAGCGCCTCGGCGATCGCCAGCGGAACCTGCGCCTCCGCCTCCACCACCCGCGCGCGCATCTCCTGCACCTTCGCGCGCATCTCCTGCTCCAACGCCACCGCCATCGCCCGGCGCTCCTCCGCCTTCGCCTGCGCGATCCGCTTGTCCGCCTCGGCCTGGTCGGTCTGCAGCTCCGCGCCGATGTTCTTGCCGACATCCACATCCGCGATGTCGATGGACAGGATCTCGAACGCCGTCCCGGCATCCAGCCCCTTGGCGAGAACCGTCTTCGAGATGGCGTCCGGGTTCTCCAGCACGGCCTTGTGGGACTCGCTCGAACCGATCGTCGAGACGATGCCCTCGCCCACCCGTGCCAGGATCGTGTCTTCACCCGCGCCGCCGACCAGCCGGTTGATGTTGGCGCGGACAGTCACGCGCGCGGTGGCGATGAGCTGGATCCCGTCCTTGGCCATGGCGGCCACCTTCGGCGTCTCGATGACCTTGGGGTTCACCGAGACCCTCACCGCATCCAGCACGTCACGGCCCGCCAGGTCAATGGCCGCGGCCCGCTGGAACGAGAGGTCGATGTTCGCCTTGTTGGCGCTGATCAACGCCTTCACGACCCGGTCCACGCGGCCACCCGCGAGGTAATGCGCCTCGAGGTCCTTGATCGACAGGTTGAGCTCCGCCTTGGTCGCGGCGATGAGCGGGCGGATCACCGCCGCCGGGTTCACTTTCCTCAGGCGCATGCCGATCAGGTCGCCGAGCCCGACCTTCACGCCGGCGAAGATCGCCTCGATCCACAACCGGACCGGCACCGCCCAGGCGAGGAACATGAGGATGGCGACGCCGAC
Organism: bacterium; assembly: GCA_003242735.1. Lineage (NCBI taxonomy): Bacteria > bacterium. Next base: position 168,589 of record QGVH01000004.1, read on the forward strand.
GACGACGAAACCGATCGTGCTCAGGAAAAGGCCCTCTTCCATGTTCCGAACGCTCGCGGGTGAAGCGGGTTGAAAGGGAATCGACGCGATCGAAGGCGATCGAATGTTACTACTCCACCGGCCGCACGACGTGCCGGTACCCCTCCGCGCGTACGATGCGGACGGGCGTGCCCGGTTCGATCCACTCGCCCTCGCTGACGACGTCCAGGCGCTCGTCGCCGAACTGGGCGACGCCGGCCGGGCGCAGCGCCGTGATGGCGACGCCCGTCGCGCCGACCAGCTCGGGCCGGGCCGGCGCGGCGAGGTAGCCCGCCTGGGACTCCAGGGCCTGGTCGAGCACGATGCCGGAGCGCGCGAGCCGGCCTCTCCTGGCCAGCGAGCGCAGCACGAGCCAGCCGCCGACGAGAACCGCAACGATGGCGAACGACAGGCCGCCCGCCGCCTGGCTCAGGTCCACCGCGGTCGCCGAGCTGCCCACCATGCTCAGGAAAACGCTGCCCAACACGGCGGCGACCCCTCCGACCCCGAAGATCCCGAGACCCGGAACCACGAACAATTCGATTCCGAGCAGCACGAAGCCGACGCCGAGCAGGATCAACTCCTCCCAGCCCGCCAGGCCCACCAGGTAGTGAGCGCCGAAGAACAGGGCTAGGCACGCCACTCCCACCAGACCGGCCAGCCCGAACGACGCCGTCTTCAGCTCGACGAGGAGAGCGAGGAAGCCCAGGGACAGCAGCAGCGGAGCGACCATCGGGTGCGTCAGGAAGCGCACCAGCCCCTCGGCCCAGTTCACCTCGGTGACGACGGTCTCGGCCGAAGCGAGCCCGAGATCCTCGAGCAGCGTCTCCCAGTCCGCCGTCTCGACCGCGTAGCCGACGCGGACCGCTTCCTCCGTCGTCAGCGTGAGCAGCTTGCCCGGCTCGACGAGCCCTTCGACGCCGACCTCCTCGTCCACCATGGCTTCCGCGATGCGCGGATCCAGGCCGCGCGCCTCGGCCAGGGCCCGCATCTCGCTGCGCATCGCGCTCACGATCTTCTCCGGCGCCTTCTCGCCCTCTCCCGTCACCGGCGTCGCAGCGCCGATCATCGAGCCCGGCCGCATGTAGATCTTGCGCGTGGCCAGCGCGATCATCGCCCCCGCCGAGAACGCCCGGCGGTTGATGAACGCGTAGACCGGGACCTCGGAATCGGACACGGCGTTGACGATCCGTTGCGCGGCATCCACCCGGCCGCCGGGCGTCTCGATCTCCAGCACCGCCGCGGCCGCCCCCGCAGCCGCCGCCTCCCGCAGGCTCCGCTCGACGAACGGCGCGAGACCCAGCTCGATCGTGCCGTGCACCGGGATGCGGTACACGACGTCCCGGCGCGCGCCCTCCCGATCCGGCCCATCGGACGAGCCGCACGCGAGGACGGGAGCCCACACGGCCAGCAGGCAGGCCAATGCGATTCCACGCATCCGGCGACGGAGTGTGGCCCTCATGCCCATGGATGTACCCGACGGATCGAGAAAGGATACGGAACCGGCGAGCGCCGGCGCGCGGCCGGCCGCCGAGGGGCTCAACGGGCCGCGCCAGACGCCGCGTCCAGGAGCTGCCGCGCGTAGTAGGCGCGGCGGAGACCCAGAACGTAGCGGCCCGCGGCCTCGGCCTCCCGCGCGCCCCGCAGCAGCCGCTCGGCCCGGCGCAGGTCGGCGACCCGGGCGCTGTCGCCGCTCCGCCGCTCCGCGGCGAGCCGCGCCTCGACCACGGGGAGCAGGCGCCGGAGCACGGCGTGCGGCGTCGTCTCCGCCAGCCGGTCCGCGGCCCCGACCAGGGCGGAGACCGCCGCGACCTCGTCTCCCGACGCGCTCGCGGCGTGGGACCGTCCGAGCAGGGCTCGCGCCTCCACCAGCGCCTCGCGCACCGGCGGCACTGCGACCTCGCCCACCACCGCTTCGGCGGTCTCCAGCCAGAAACCCAGGGCGCCGCGCGCCGCCTCCAGGGCAGCGGGCTCCAGCAGCCGGGCGAGCGGCACGATGCCGGACGCGTACGCCTCGGCCCGGAGCCGGCGCGCCTCCGGCCCGTCCTCCAGCGAATCCGCCCGCATCGCGAGCGCCAGCGCCGCGCTCAGCCGCACCACGGCCTCTTCCGCCCTCGCTCCACCCCCGTCCGCCGTTGCCCGGGCCCGGGCCAGCGCCTCGCTCGCCAAGGACGTGAACGTGGGCAGCTCCGCCGCGATCGCCAGCGCGGCCTCCACCTCGCCCGCAGGGACCAACGCCGCGGGCTCCATGACGGCGTCGCCACAGCCGCCGAACACGACCAGGCCGGCGAGGGCGGCGCCAGCGATCCCGGAGGGCCGAACGCGCATGCGGATCCGCTCGACGAGACGGAAACCTCTCTGCGAAAAGCTAGTAGCAAGCCCCGGCCGCGGCAACGGGATCGCGTACTTGACCCCTCCGGGCACCCGGTCTAGGTTCACGCTCGGACGTCCGACCAGGGGGCCATCGGGCATGGGGGCAGGCCGGCCCGGATACGACGAAAAGCTGCTGGAGATCCTGCGCGCGGCGGCCGCGGTCTTCGCCGAGAAAGGGTATCACCGGGCGAGCATCCGCGACATCAGCCGCGCCACCGGCATCAGCCTCTCGGGACTCTACTACTACGTCCGGAGCAAGGAAGAGCTGCTCTTCCTCATCCAGGACCACTGCTTCGGCACGGTCCTGGACAACGTGGAACGGCTCCTCGCCGGCGAGACCGACCCGGTCCGCCGGTTCCGGTTGTTCGTGGAGAACCACGTTCGGTTCTTCGTGAACAACATGCGGGAGATGAAGGTCCTCTCGCACGAGGCCGATTCGCTGACGGGCGAGTATCGCCGCCGCGTACAGGCGAAGAAGAAGAGGTACACGGACCTGTGCATGTCCATCCTCGAGGAGCTGCGACCGCCCGACACCGGGATCGATCTCCGGGTCGCGACGTTCGCGCTCTTCGGGATGCTCAACTGGATCTACAACTGGTATCGTCCGGGCCGGGATGTACCCGTCGCGGAGCTGGCGGATGGGTTCAGCCGGCTCTTTTTGCAGGGGTGTCTTTCGCCGGCGAGCGGTGTGGCGGAAGCCATGCCCGTCGAGCCGGCGCCGTCCATCTGGCGGCGCTGAGGACCGCAACACGGGAGAGCGACCATGGCCAAGGTGGTGGAGGACACGGCGCGCGCGGCGCGCGAGCTGGTGCACTACGAGGAGCGTGGCGGCGTGGCGGTGCTGACGCTCGATGACCCGCCAGCCAACACGTACACCTACGAGATGATGCAGCAGCTCGATGCGGCGATCCTGCGGGCGAGGATGGCGGACCACGTTTCGGTCCTGGTGCTGGTGGGCGCGGGCGAGAAGTTCTTCTGCGCGGGCGCCAACATCCAGATGCTCGCGGAGGTGTCGCCGCAGTTCAAGTACTACTTCTGTCTGCATGCGAACGAGACGCTGAACCGCCTGGAGCAGACGCCCAAGCTGGTGATCGCCGCGCTGAACGGGCACACGGTGGGCGGTGGTCTCGAGATCGCGATGGCTGCGGACATCCGGATCGCGCGTCGTGGTGCCGGCAAGATCGGCCTGCCCGAGGTGAACCTGGGTGTGCTGCCGGGGACGGGCGGGACGCAGCGGCTCGCCCGGCTGGTGGGCAAGGCCCGGGCGATCGAGCTCATGGCGACCGGCCGCACGTTCGAGTTCGACGAGGCGCGGGATCTCGGCATCGTTCACGACGTCTACGATGCGGAGTCGCGCGACGCCTTCCTGGAGAAAGTGCTGGAGTACGCCGCGCAGTTCACGCCGCCGAACCGGGCGGCCAAGGCGGTGGGGCACATCAAGCGGGCGGTCCAGACCGGCGCGGAGCTTCCGCTGGCCGAGGCGCTGGCCGTGGAGCGCGAGCTCCAGCAACTGTTGTTCGAGAGCGAGGACGCGCGCGAGGGGCTGACCGCTTACGTCGAGAAGCGAAAGCCGCAGTTCAAGGGTCGGTAGGCCGACCGGGCGGCACGGCCGTCCGAGCGGAGCACGCCAGAGCCGGGAGGAGACCATGGCCACAGCGGAGATCGGCGTCGAGCGTCGGGCGCCGAACCGCCTGCACATCGGGGGGGATTGGGTGGAAGCGGCGAGCGGCCGCACGTTCACCACGTACAACCCCGTGACGGGCGAGCCGCTCGCGGAGGTGGCGGAGGCCGGGGTCGAGGACGTCGCGGCCGCGGTGGAGGCGGCGCGCAAGGCGTTCGAGTCGGATGCGTGGGCCCGCATGGACGCCGCGGATCGCGGTGCGCTGCTGTGGCGCATCGCGGACGCCATCGAGGCGCGCGGTCAGGAGCTCATGCGGCTCGAGGTGCTCGACAACGGCAAGCCGATCCGCGAGGTGCAGTTCGACCTGCGGGAGACGATCGACGCGTTCCGCTACTACGCGGGGCTGGCCACCAAGATCCAGGGCGAGACGATCCCGGTCCGCGGCAACGTCCTGAACTACACGTTGCGCGAGCCGGTGGGCGTGGTGGGCGCGATCATCCCGTGGAACTTCCCGCTGCTCATGGCGGCGTGGAAGGTCGCCCCGGCGCTGGCGTGCGGAAACACGGTGGTCCTCAAGCCGGCGGAGCAGACGCCGCTCACCGCCCTCGAGCTCGCCGCGATCTGCGCCGAGGTGGGCCTGCCGCCGGGCGTGCTGAACGTGGTGCCCGGCTTCGGCGAGGTGGCGGGCGCGGCGCTGGTGCGGCACCCCGACGTGGACAAGATCGCCTTCACGGGTTCGACCGCGGTCGGGAAGATCATCTCGCGCGAGGCGGCCGGCACGCTGAAGAAGGTTTCGCTCGAGCTGGGCGGCAAGAGCCCCAACATCATCTTCGAGGACGCCGACCTCGACGCCGCGCTCCGCGGCGCTTACACGGGGATCTTCTACAACGCCGGGCAGACGTGCACGGCGGGCTCGCGTCTGTTGGTCCACGAGTCCATCCACGACCGCGTCATCGAGCAGCTCGTGAGCCGGGCCAGCACCCTGGTGCCGGGCGACCCGTTCGACCCGAAGCGGCGCTACGGCCCGCTGATCTCGAGCGAGCAGCTCGACCGCGTCCTCGGCTACATCCGGCGCGGCCGCGAGGAGGGCGCCCGCCTGGTCCTGGGCGGCGAGCGCGCCCTCTACCAGGGCGAGGAGAAGGGCTATTGGGTCCAGCCGACGGTCTTCGAGCGCGTGGACCCCGGCGCGACGATCGCGCAGGAAGAGATCTTCGGCCCGGTCCTGGTGACCATGACGTTCCGCGACGAGGAAGAGGCGATCGCGCTCGCCAACCAGACGGTCTACGGGCTCGCCGCCGGCGTGTGGACGCGGGACGTGAAGCGTGCACACCGCGTCGCGCGCGGGCTGAAGGCGGGAACGGTCTGGATCAACACCTATCATCCTCTCGACGCGGCGTCCCCGTTCGGTGGTTACAAGCAGTCGGGCCAGGGTCGCGAGCTCGGGCTCCACGCGCTCGAGCTGTACACCCAGGTCAAGAGCGTATGGGTCGACCTGAGCTGACGCGGGTCGCGGCGCGGCGCCGCGGTTCCGCCCACCGGTCCGCCCGCGCATGATGCGCGAGGCCTGGATCATCGACGCCGTCCGGACGCCGATCGGGCGCCACGGCGGCGCGCTCGCCGCCGTCCGGCCGGACGACCTGGCGGCCACGGTGATCCGCGCGCTGGTGGACCGCACGGGCATCGACCCTGCCCTCGTGGACGACGTCATCCTCGGTTGCGCCAACCAGGCAGGCGAGGACAACCGAAACGTGGCGCGGATGGCCGGCCTGCTGGCCGGCCTTCCCGTCAGCGTGCCGGGCCAGACGGTGAACCGCCTGTGCGGCTCGGGTCTCCAGGCGGTGAACTCGGCGTTCCACGCGATCCGCGCCGGCGAGGGCGACGTCTTCATCGCCGGCGGCGTCGAGTCCATGAGCCGTGCGCCGTACGTGATGCTCAAGCCCGCCGAGGCGTTCCCGCGCGGCGCGCCCGAGGTCGCGGACACCGTGCTCGGCTGGCGTTTCGTGAATCCCCGCATGCCCGCCCACTGGACGATCTCGCTGGGCGAGACGGCGGAGGAGGTGGCGGCACGCTACGGCATCTCGCGCGAGGACCAGGACCGCTTCGCGCTGACGAGTCAGCAGCGTGCGGCGGCGGCGCAGCGCGAGGGGCGCTTCGCGGCCGAGCTGGTGCCGGTGGAGGTGCCGCAGCGCAAAGGGCCGTCCGTGCGCGTGGATACGGACGAGCACCCTCGCCCGGACGTGACATTCGAGCGGCTCCAGGCGCTTCCGCCCGTGTTCAAGCCCGGAGGCACCGTCACGGCCGGCAACTCGTCCGGGCTGAACGACGGCGCCGCCGCGCTGCTGATCGTCGAGGCCGGCCGGGCTCGGGCGCTGGGGCTCCGGCCACTGGCGCGGATCGTCTCCACGGGCGTGGCCGGCGTCGAGCCGGACCTGATGGGGATGGGCCCGGTCCCGGCGACGCGCAGGGCCGTGGAGCGCGCGGGCATCGCGCTGGACGACCTCCGCTTGATCGAGATCAACGAGGCGTTCGCCGCGCAGGCCGTGGCGTGCGTCCGGGAGCTCGGGCTGGACCCGGAGCGGGTGAACGTGAACGGCGGCGCCATTGCGCTGGGGCACCCGCTGGGTTGCTCGGGGGCCCGGATCCTGACGACCCTCGTTCACGAGCTGCGCAGGCGGGGCGGCGGCTACGGCCTCGCCACCATGTGCATCGGTGTTGGGCAAGGCATCGCCACCGTTGTGGAAGGAGTGGGCGGATGAGCGCTGCGGGCGAAGTGCTGGTTGAGAAGGACGGCGCGATCGGATGGATCCGCATCAACCGTCCGGAGCGGCTCAATGCGTTCGCCGGGACGATGCGCGAGCAGATCGAGGAAGCGCTGCATCGCCTCGAGGAGGCGCCGGACATCCGCGTCGTCGTGATCATCGGCACGGGCAGGGCGTTCTCCACCGGCGGCGACATCTCGGTGATGAAGGAGCTCCTGGACGCGGGCGATGTGGCGCGGTTCGAGGAGCTCGTCCGTGCGGGTGCGCGGATCGTCAAGACGATCGACGCCATGAGCAAGCCGGTGATCGCGGCCGTCAACGGCCCCGCGGCGGGCGCCGGCGCGTGTCTCGCACTGGCCTGCGACCTTCGCATCGCGAGCGAGACGGCGTCGATCGGCTTCACGTTCATGCGGGTCGGCCTGCACCCGGACTGGGGCGGGTCGTATTTCCTCCCCCGTCTCGTCGGGCCGGCCATCGCTGCGGAACTGACCTACACGGGCGGCATGATCGGCGCCGAGCGCGCCGAGCGGCTGGGGCTGTTCAACCGCGTGGTGCCGGCGGCCGAGCTCGAACCGGCGGCCCGCGGGCTGGCGGGCCAGATCGCCTCCGCGCCCGCCGTCCCTCTCGCCTACGCCAAGCGGGCGCTGCGCGCGAGCCTCACCATGACGCTGGACGAGATCCTGGAGCTCGAGGTCGAGGCCCAGCTCGCCGCGTTCAGGTCGCCCGACTTCCGGGAAGGGATCACCGCCTTCATCGAGAAGCGCGCGCCGCGCTTCGGCCGGGCGGCCCGGAACGAGAAGGGCGCCTCGGGGGAGGGCCGGCGTTGAGCCGCGAGGTCCAGCGCGTCGCCGTGGTCGGCGCGGGCACGATGGGCCACGGCATCGCGCAGGTCGCGGCGATGGCCGGCCTGTCCGTGACGATGGTGGACGTCACGGAAGACGCGCTCCGCACCGCGCTGGCCCGCATCCGCAGCAACCTGGACGAAGGGGTGCGGCGCGGGAAGGTCAGCGAGACGATGCGCGAGGCGGCGCTCGCCAACCTCGCCACGGACACGAGTCTCGAGAACGCGGTGCGGACGGTGGATCTGGTCATCGAAGCGGTGCCGGAACGGCTCGAGCTGAAGGAACAGGTCTTCGCCGAGCTCGAGCGGCACGCGCCCACGTCCGCCCTCCTGGCGACCAACACATCCAGCCTCAGTATCACGGAGATCCAGGCCGGCCTGCGCGAGCCCGGGCGCGTGCTCGGCCTCCACTTCTTCAACCCCGTGCACATCAACGCGCTGGTCGAGGTGGTCCGCGGCGAACGCACCGACCCCGCGGTGGTGGACGCCGGCGTGGCGTTCGCGCGGCGGCTGGGCAAGGAACCCATCGTGGTGAAGGACTCGCCGGGGTTCGCCTCCTCGCGGCTCGGCGTCCTGCTCGGGCTCGAGGCGATGCGCATGCTCGAGGAGGGCGTGGCGACTGCGGAGGCGATCGACAAGGCCATGGAGGTCGGCTACCGGCATCCCATGGGGCCGCTGCGTCTCACCGACCTCGTCGGACTCGATGTCCGGCTGGACATCGCACGCTACCTGCACAGCAAGCTCGGCGATCGCTTCCGGCCGCCGGCCATCCTCGAGCGGCTCGTCGCGGAGGGGAACCTCGGCAAGAAGACCGGCCGCGGCTTCTACACCTGGGACGAGTGATGGAAACCGCTTCCTACGAGACGCTCCTGGTCCGGTTCGACGACGGCGTCGCGACCATCACAATCAACCGACCGGAGAAGCGCAACGCCCTGAACGCAACGGTGCGCCGCGAGCTGGTCCACGCGCTCGATACGCTGAAAGCCGGCGGCGACGTGCGCGTCCTGATCATCACGGGCGCCGGCGACAAGGCGTTCGTGGCCGGGGCGGACGTGGCGGAGTTCGCGGAGCGTACGCCGCTGGAGCAGCGCGCGGTCATGGCGGGCCGGTCCGCGATCGAGGAGCTCGCCGCGTTCCCGTGGCCGACCATTGCGATGATCAACGGCTACGCGCTCGGCGGCGGGTGCGAGCTGGCGCTCGCGTGCGACCTGCGCGTGGCGGCGCGCTCCGCCCGGCTGGGCCAGCCGGAGATCAAGCTCGGCCTCATCCCGGGCGGAGGCGGCACGCAGCGGCTGCCGCGGCTCGTCGGGCTCGGCGCGGCGATGCGGCTCGTGCTCACGGGCGAGCCGATCGATGCCGAGGAGGCGGCCCGCATCGGCCTCGTGGACATGGTCGTGGAGGATGCGGAGCTCGTACAGCGCACGCAGGAGCTGGCGAGGAAGATCGCCAGCCATTCGCCCGTCGCGCTCCGGCTGGCCAAGGATGCGCTGCGCGCTTCGCTCGAGACCCCGCTCCACGCGGGGTTGCGCCACGAGCGCGAATTGTTCATCACCGCGTTCGCGAGCGAGGACGGCCGCGAGGGAGTCCGCGCGTTCCTGGAGAAGCGCGCGCCGCAGTTCAGCGGCCGCTGAAGCGCCGCCGGCCGGCGTGCCTCCCCGCGATCGGCAACCTGGAGGGATGATGAGCCGGAACCCGTTCGGCGATGCCCCCTTCCCGGGGACGTCGCGACCCAATCCATTCGGTGAAGAGCCCGCCACGATGGCCCCGGGCGAGGCCGCGCGGCGGATGGAGCAGGCGGCGAGGAAGATCCGCGGCCTGCGCAGTCAGCTCGGCTCCGAGGGGCTGACCCTCCACGGGACGCGTGAGCTGATCGACGAGGTCGCAGCCGCCCTCGAGGCCGGCGCGCGCGCGCTGCGCGGCCTGGAGTGAGCGGGCTCCAGTCCAGGATCGACAGGCGCTGTCCGTAGGCGTGGGAGGGCGGGACGTGAGCAGCACAGGCGCTCCGTTGCGCGTGGCGTTCCAGGGCGAGCTCGGCGCGTTCAGCGAGGAGGCGGCGCGCCGCTTTTTCTCCGAGCCCATTGAGCCGGTCCCCTGCCGGGAGTTCCGGGAGGTCGGGGCCGCGGTCGCCGGCGGATCGGTGGACTACGGCCTCCTCCCCATCGAGAATTCGCTGGCCGGGAGCGTCGTGGCATCGTACGACGTGCTGGCCGCCGAGCCGCTCGAGGTCGTGGGCGAGGTGATCGTGCCGATCCGCCATTGCCTGCTGGGCTTGCCCGGCGCGGAGATCGGACGGATCACCCGGGTGCTGTCCCACCCGGTCGCGCTGGCGCAGTGCAGCCGCTTCCTGACCGAGCATCCTGCCATCGAAGCGGTGGCCGTCTACGACACGGCGGGCGCCGCCCGCGACGTGGCGCGCGCCGGGGACCCGACCGTCGCGGCCATCGCCGGCCGCTCCGCCGCGGAGCGCTACGGCCTGGAGATCCTCGCCTCCAACATCGAGGACCGCCCGGACAACCAGACCCGGTTCCTGGTGGTGGCGCGGGCCGGCAGCGCGCCGCCACCCGATGCGGTGCGAGCGGGAAACCAGAAGAAGACGGCGCTCCTGGTCGAGGCGGACAACACGCCGGGCTCGCTCGTCCAGGTGCTGCTGCCGTTCGCGAACCGCGGCATCAACCTGTCCAAGCTGGAGTCGCGGCCGGCCGCGGAACCCTGGACCTATCGCTTCTTCATGGAACTGGAAGCCGATGTGGCGGCGCCGGACACCCAGGAGGCCCTGGCCGAAGTCCGTCGTCGCGCATCGTCGCTCCGGATCCTCGGCAGCTTCGTCCGGTGGACGCGATGACGGACGCGGAACGGCTCGAACAGTTGCGGCGTGCGATCGCCGCCCTCGACGCGGAGCTGGTCGAGCTGCTGGCGCGGCGCCTCGAGCTCGCCGCCGAGATCGGGCTCATCAAGCAGCGTCTCGGACTGCCGGTGCTCGACCCGGCCCGCGAGGCCGAGGTCGTGCGCCGCGGCGCCACGTTGGCCAGGGAGCGCGGCGTGGACCCCGAGCTGGTGCGCGATCTCCTCTGGCGCATCATGGCCCAGGCGCGCGTGCTCCAGGACGCCCAGGGCCCCCGCCCCAACCCGTGAGGCCGGCTCCACGCCCGGAGCCTGGACGAGACAACGTCGGCCCTTCCTGCGTCGCCCCTTCGAGAGAACTCAGTCCGCCGCTTCCGCCTCCGGCGGGCCCCGCTCGGATCCGAGCTGTGGGCCGGCGTATCCCCTGCCCTCCCCCGTGCTCGGCGCCAGCCGCGTCGCGATCCGTGTGAGCAGGATGCGCTCGGCGCGGATGTCGTGCCCGAGGTGAATCAGCAGACGCACGAGATCCCCGCCTCCCCACAGCACCACGGCCAGCACCGCCGTGCGGACCAGCTCGCCCAGGAGCTCGGGGACGGCGTTCAGCCCCACGGCCGCGATGCCCGCGATGAACTCCGCGACAATGGCGACGCCGAGGAAGATCGCGGCCCCCTTGAACAGGGTGCTCACCCAGCGCAGTGCCGTGTACGGCTCGATGTCCCCCTGGCGGATCGGCGCCGCTCGCGCGCGGCGTCCCCTCTCTACGGCCATGAGCGGCTCCTCCGTCCAGCCCCCAGGCCTCGTGTTGCGCAGGAACGGGGCCAGCGACGGCCAGCGCCGCCGGCTGCACGGACGTCGGACCAGGCGAGCGTCGGGGCCGAAAAAGCCAGGAGCGCCGGGGCCTCGATACCCCGGCGCTCCCGAACACCACGAACGATCGCCGGCCCCCGGTCAGGCCGAGACCGGATAGACCGAGACGTACTGCCGGGTGCGGCCCCGCCGCTCGAAGCGGACCACGCCGTCGATCAACGCGAACAGCGTGTCGTCCTTCCCGCGGCCCACGTTCTGGCCCGGATGGAACTTGGTTCCCCGCTGCCGGACCAGGATGTTGCCGGCCAGGACGAACTGCCCGCCGAAACGCTTCACGCCGAGCCGCTTCGAGTGCGAGTCGCGGCCGTTCCGGCTGGAGCCGACTCCTTTCTTGTGCGCCATAGCCGCCCTCCGTCACCCGAGCCGGATCTCGTTGATCCGGACCTCGGTGTACTTCTGCCGGTGGCCCTTCTTCCGGCGGTAGTTCTTCCGACGCTTCCACTTGAAGACGATGATCTTCTCGCCCTTGCCGTGCGAGACGACCTCGGCTTCGACGGCGGCACCCTCGAGGGTCGGGCGCCCCACGCGGACCTGGCCGTCGGACTCCGCCAGCAGGACCTCGTCGAACGTGACCGTCTGACCGACCTCGGCGGCGAGCGCCGGGATCCGGATCGTCTTTCCGGGCTCGGCCCGGAACTGCTTACCGCCGGTGCGGATGATCGCGTACATGGGTTGTCCAGGTGCATTCAGTCCACAGACATAACAAGATCGTCGGCCCGGTCCATCGTGTCAAGATCCAGCGGCCGGGCCGCGACCCCGCGCCGCGCCTCAACCCAGCGCGTAGCGCGCCGTGACGTCCGTCTCCGCCGGGCCCGCCAGCAGCCGGAACTCGTCCTGCCGCATCAGCGGGTCGTCCCGCAGGTCGAGGTCGAGGTTGAACGTCTTCTGGAGACGCTTGAGCAGCCCCGGCTCCTGTTCCAGGATGTGCAACGCCACCTGCGGGTGGACGCGGATGACGATGCGACGCTCGGTCCCATCCACGGAGACTCGCCGGATCGCCCGCTCGATGCGGCGCACCACGGTGTCCGGCGTGAAGACGCGACCGGTCCCGCCACAGTGCGTGCACGGCTCGGTCAGCGACTGGAAGAGCGGCGGGCGCACGCGCTGGCGCGTCATCTCCACCAGGCCGAGCTCCGAGACCTGGAACGCGCGGGTGCGCGCCCGGTCGCGGGCGAGGTGCGTGCGGAGCTCCTGGAGCACCCGCTCCTGGTTCGCGCGGGACTCCATGTCAATGAAGTCGCAGACGATGATGCCGCCCACATCGCGGAGCCGGAGCTGGCGCGCGATCTCCCGGGCCGCATCCAGGTTGGTGCGCAGGATCGTCTGCTCAGGGTCCTTGCGCCCGGTGTAGCGGCCGGTGTTGACGTCGATGGAGACCAGCGCCTCGGTCGGTTCAATGACGATGTAGCCGCCGGACGGCAGGTCCACGCGCCGCTGGAACGCCTCGCGGATCGCCTCCTCGACGCCGTACTTGTCGAAGAGCGGGACCGGGTCGGTGTAGAGGTGGACCCGGTTCAGCAGCTCCGGGGCCACGCCCTGGAGGTACTGCCGGACCTCGTTGTAGACCTCCTTGCTGTCAATGATCAACGAATCCACCTTGTCGCTGAACACATCGCGGATGATCCCGCTGGTCAGCTTGGCCTCCCGGTGGATCAGCATCGGCGGGCGGGCGTTGCGCGCGCGCCGCTGGATCTTCTTCCACGTGTCGAGGAGCATCTTGAGCTCCCGCTCGAAGACCTCGCGGGTCAGCTCCTCGCCCACGGTGCGGATGATGACGCCGCCCGCGTCCTCCGGCAGGATCTCGCGCGCGAGCGCGCGAAGCCGTGCGCGCTCCTCCCGATCCTCGATCTTGCGGCTGACCCCGATGTGCTTGGAGTCCGGCATGTAGACGAGGAAGCGGCCCGGCAGCGAGATCTGGGTGGTGACGCGAGGCCCTTTGGTTCCGATCGGCTCCTTGGAGACCTGGACGAGGGTGCGCTGTCCTTTCTGGAGCAGCTCCTCGATGGGCGGGTAGCGACGCGTCCGGGTCTCGCCGTCGCCGTCGTCCTCGTCGTCGTCCTCGTCGGCCGCGGCGTCGCGAGCCACGTCCGAGACGTGGAGAAACGCCGCCTTCTCGGTGCCGATGTCCACGAAGGCGGCCTGGATCCCTGGCAGGACGGCCTCGACCTGGCCGAGGTAGATGTCGCCGACGAGGCGCTCCCGGTCGGGCCGGTCCACCATCAGCTCGACCAGGATGTCGTCCTCCAGGATGGCCACGCGCGTTTCCTGGGGCGTGGCGGAAATGAGGATCTCTCGCTTCATACGGTCTGGGCGTTGTCCAGAACGGGGAGCGCCGGCGCCGTACTCACGATGCGCCGACCTCGCGCAGCAGGTGACGGGCGATGACCAGCCGCTGGATCTCGCTGGTCCCCTCGCCGATCTCACAGATCTTGGCGTCCCGCAGGATGCGTTCGACCGGATGCTCGTCCAGCAGCCCTTCGGCGCCCAGGAGCTGGATGGCGGCGCTCGCGGCGCGGACGGCGAGCTCGCTCGCGTAGAGCTTCGCCATGGCGGCGGCGTGGCCGTATCGCCGGCCGTTCTCGCGGAGCCAGGCGGCGTGGTAGACGAGGTGCCGTGCGGCCGCGATCTCGGTGGCCAGGTCGGCCAGGCGGAACTGCGCGCCCTGCGAGTCGCGGAACCGCGGGTCGCCGGTCGCGGCGACGGCCAGGAGGGCGTCGAATGCACCCTGGGCGAGGCCGAGGGCCAGGGCGCCGATGCCGATGCGGCCCGCGTCGAGCGTCCGCATGAAGTTGACGAAGCCCTCGCCTTCCTCGCCGAGGCGGTTCTCCACGGGGACCTCGGCGTCCTCGAGGATCAACTCCCGTGTGTCCGAGGCGCGCCAGCCCATCTTGTCTTCCTTCTTGCCCGCCCGCACGCCGGGCGTGAACGGCTCCAGCTCGGGAGCGTGCCCGACGCCGACGCGATCCGCCTCGGCCCGGTCCGTCGTCTCCTTGGTCACGATGAAGCTCGTGATGCCCCGGGCGCCCGCCTCGCGGTCGGTCACCGCGGTGACGACGAAGATCTCGCCGACGCCGGCGTGGGTGATGAAGATCTTGCTGCCGCGGAGTCTGTAGCCGCCGTCCACGCGCGTGGCGGTGGTGCGGGTCCCGGCCGAATCGGAACCCGCCTCCGGCTCGGTCAGGCCGAAGCCGCCGAGGACGCGGCCCGTGGCGAGCAGGGGGAGGTAGCGGCGCTTCTGCTCTTCGGTCCCGAAGTTGAGGATCGGCGAGCTCGCGAGGGTCGAATGCGCGCTCACCGTGATGGCGTGGCTGGCGTCTACCCGGGCGAGCTCCTCGACCACCAGGACGTAGCTCAGGTAGTCCAACCCCAGCCCGCCGTACTCCCTGGGGACGTTGACGCCGAAGAGGCCGAGGTCGGCCATCTTGCGGACGTTGTCCCAGGGGAACCTGGCGGTCTCGTCCAGCTCGCGGGCCACCGGGGCGATCTCCGCCTCGGCGAACTCGCGGATCCGCTGCCGGAGCTCCTGGTGCGACTCGGACAGGTAGACGTCCATCCCACCTCACGGAACGCGAACAATCAGACTAAGTTACCGTCGGGAAAGGGTGGGCGGAAGAGGAACGGGGGGAGCGCAAGGGGTGTCGCAGACCGTGTCCGGACGAGACGCCGGAGCGGCCCGGGTTCATGGGTCCGCCTCGCTCCTCTCCACACGCGTCGCGAGAGCTGCGAGGAAGACGCCGATCGGAATCGCGGGGATCTCATCCTCCACGTCGAGCACGGTGCGGGTGACGACGATCCCGCGCCCGAAGCTGCGCCGCATCGAGAGGCGCGCCGCGGAGATGCCCCGCCTCGAGTCCCCCTTGACCTCCACGGGAACCCGGTCGAAGGCCCATGGCTCCGGGTCGGTCGGGACCACGAAGTCCGTTTCGCGGCCGTCCCTCGACTTCCAGTACCCGATGGCCCCCGGGAGCGGATCGGCCTGGGTGAGACGATCCGAGGCCGAAGCATAGAGCGCCGTGGCGACGAGGTTCTCCACGAGTCCGTCGCTCGTCGGCTCGCGGCCGCCCGGGATCAGCGTCGGTGCGATTCGGGCGACGAGCGGGTCGAGGAAGTACAGCTTCCGCTGACGCGACGGCTCGAACGCGCCTCCCATCGCCCAGTGGAAGACGGTGAGGAGGACGAACGACTCCGACAGCAGGTGGGCATAACGTCGGGCCGTGTCGGGGCTTTCCACGCCCATCGCCTCCCGGAGGTGGTCCCATGCGACGGGACTCCCAAGACTGATGCCCACACGCTCGAGGAGGCGCAGCGCGGAATGCTTGTCGTACCCGGCCTCCTGAATGTCGCTCGCGACGACGTCCCACAGCATCCGAACGGTCGCGTCGCTCACGCTCCCCGTCCTCAGGTCGTCGCGAACGGCCTCGGGGAAGCCACCGACGCGGAGCTACCGCTCGATCGCGTCCTCGAGGGCGTCGGCGTGCAGATAGAGTTCCCGGGCGAAGCGACGCCCCGCCGGCGTCAGCCAATCGGCCACCTGGACCGATTCGTCGGGCAGGTCGAGCCCGACGACCGTCTCGCAGAAGGCGCGGAACGACATGGGCAACTGGACGAGGTCGCGCCCATTGCCCCGGCGCCCCGGCAGCCGTTCGGTTCCCATCTTGCGCGCCGACGAACCGGTGCACAGGACGAGATCCTCCCGGATCTCGCCCACATCCCAGAGATACTTGATCCCGAGCTGCCAGTCGGGGATCGAGGTGACCTCGTCCAGGAAGATGTACCAGGGTCCCTCGGGGTCCGGGTGGATCCGTTTCGCCCGAACCACGACGCCGCGGCTCGCCCTGTTGTCGCGCTCCAGGTCGAACGAGAAATGGAGCACCCGGCGCTCGCCGGATGCGACGAGGCGCTGCACGAAGCGTTTGAGCGTGGTGGTCTTGCCCACCTGACGTGGGCCGCGGAGGGTTTGGACGCCTCCGGGCTCGAGCGGGATGGCCTCGGCGACGGGCGGCGTCCAGTCGAAACCGGCGCGACCGAGCTCTCTCAGGTGCGGGTCGTCCGCGAGGCGGTCGGGCCCTTGCCACCACGGGTTCTGCTCTCGGATCTGCTCGTCGAGGCGTGCCATACCCCGGCATTCTGTCGACGTGTCGACAATAAACCCCCGTTTATTGTCGATCCATCGCCAAAATTACGGGGTTTTTGGGATCAGGTCAGCCGACGTTCCAGAGAAGGGGCCGCGGGTCGGCCGTCGGCGCGGTCGGGGAGCTCGGTGCGCACCGGCGCGATCAGCCGCGTCGCCACACGTGCTCGCGGTGGTAGGCCAGATACGGCCGATGCCCTTCCGCCACCCGTCGCAGCTTCGGCACGCCGTTGGGGAAGCCCAGGGTCGCGAGGACGTCGGGGGTGAGGAGCGGGCTCGGGATCGCGGTCCCGTCGTCGGCGAAGGTGAGGAGACCCCGGTCGAAGAGTGCGTCGAGGTGGACGGCGAGGAGGAAGCCGTTGTAGACGTCGAGCCGCTCGACGTCCGTCGCATCCTTCCACGGCTTGGCGTGGCTGGCGCGGAGGAGTTCGGGGACGGCGAGCCCGGTGACGGCGCAGCGGCCGTCCCAGTATTCCATCAGCATCTCGCGGAAGAGGTCCTGGCCGACGCGCTGCCGGACGACGGCCTCGGCCTCGGTCGAGCTGATCTCCCGGAGGCGCTCCTCGAGGCGCCTCTCCGGGAGCGGCGGCGCCTGGTTCAGGAGAACCCGGACGCGGCGGAGCGCGTCGTACAGCTCGGCGGGCGTCCGGAAGCGCGCGGCGAGCACGGCGCCGGGCGGGAGCGGGACATCGGTCCAGGTCACGGTCCGGAACTCCGACGCCGCAACCCCGGGCCCAAG